>QMUI01000136.1 GCA_003660485.1 Thermococci archaeon
GCCCTAGGCCCACCAAAGTTCATTGGGTTTCCAAAGTAAGAGGCTTCACCAACAACGATATCTGCCCCAAGCTCTCCCGGGGCCTCGACTATTCCCAGCAACGTTGGATCAACGCCAACTACGAAGTAAGCTCCTGCATCGTGAGCTATTTCCCCAATGGCCTGTATCTCTTCTTCAAGTAGTCCAAAGAAGTTCGGCATCTCAATGTACACTCCTGCAGCATCCTTAACCTTCTCCTTTAGGTCCTCCAAGTCGACCTGTCCCCTCTCGTTCCAGTTAACCGTTACAACTTCAACTCCTGGACCCTTGCCATAGGTCTTTAAAACCTGCATCCTCTCCGGGTGGGTGTGCTTTGGAACGACAAACTTCTTCCTCCTGCCCCTATGGAGCCTCACCGTCATTAAAGCAGCTTCAGCCATTGCACTTCCCCAGTCGTACATTGAAGAGTTAACCACTGGAAGTCCGACGAGCTCAGCTATTAAGCTTTGATATTCAAACAGGGCTTGGAGCATTCCTTGACTTATCTCCGCTTGATAGGGAGTATAAGAGGTTAGGAATTCGCTCCTTTCAATTAGATATTTCACGTGGGCAGGTATGTAGTGGAAGTACGTTCCAGCCCCCAGGAACGATGGCATCTCTAGGACGGTTTTGTTCTTCCCCAGGATTTCGTTCATCTCTAAGAACACTTCGTACTCACTCTTGCCCTCTGGGAGATTGAACTCCTTTATGAAGCCTTTAGGGACGTCTGCAAAAAGGTCTTCTATAGATGAAAAGCCAATCTCCTTAAGCATCTCGTCTTTATGGGCAGAATTGGGGATGTAGTGCTTTGCCATTTTAATCCCCCAAAGGATTTAACATCCATGAAATATATATCTTTTCCCAAATTCCTTATCGAAGTTTCAATTCTCTTTCAAGCCTTTCTACCACATCAAGAAGGCTCCACAAATCGTGAATAACGTGAAGGTGAGGAATTAATGCCAAAATATCGTCAGTTACGAACCTTGCGGTATAGGGAAAGTACATCCAAACGTACTCTGTCCTTTCATCTCCTCGCCCTATGAAGCGCCAAGGCTTGTCATCAACCCACACGAATATCTCATCATGCCCATACTTCTCCCTAACCATGAAAAAGGCTTCGCACAAACTGTACTTGTGGCCAAAAATTATAACATCGTCAAAGAGCTCGTAAAGGTCACTCTGCTTGAGCCTGTACTCTTTTATTCCTGGGATAAAATCTTCAGCTGAAAAAGAGATAACTATATGACCCCTCTTTTTTAACTCTTGAAGAACTTCCCTTGCCCCGTCTAAGGGCTTGGTAAGCTTAGCCCTCTCCTCGAACCACGCCCTAGCAAACTTTCCCCTGAAGATGTTCGGGGCCTTAATCCTTCGAGCACTCTTTCCGAATTTAGGCCTTTCAAACTGTTCCTCTACTTTTGTGAGCAACTTAGCTATTCTTTTCTTCCCTGGGAGCCTAGGATAGACCCTTTTTAGAGCTCTATAAAACGCCTCCTCAATGCAGGAGTAGCTGTCAACTAGTGTTCCGTCAAAGTCGAAGGCTACTATCATTAGGCTTCCCCTCTAATGCACCTGGAAATGGCGGGCC
The DNA here is from genome assembly GCA_003660485.1 of Thermococci archaeon. Taxonomy (GTDB): domain Archaea; phylum Methanobacteriota_B; class Thermococci; order Thermococcales; family Thermococcaceae; genus Pyrococcus. The sequence continues at coordinate 1,604 of QMUI01000136.1, forward strand.
CGCCGGGATTTGAACCCGGGATCTCCGGCTCCGAAGGCCGGCACCCTATCCTGCTAGGCCACGGGCCCCCAGAAGGCTTTAAAAATAATTGAGTAATAAAGCTTGCGGTGGTAAAATGCTCCTCCCAGACTGGAAAATAAGGAAAGAAATACTTATCGACCCCTTCTCAGAGGAATCTCTTCAACCAGCAGGCTATGACCTCAGAGTTGGTAAAGAGGCCTATGTGAAGGGAAAGCTCATTAACGTGGAAGAAGAGGGCAAGGTTGTAATTCCACCAAAGGAATACGCCTTAGTTCTCACATTGGAGAGGATTAAGCTCCCAGACGACGTGATGGGAGACATGAAAATTAGAAGCAGCCTCGCCAGGGAAGGGATTCTTGGTTCCTTTGCTTGGGTAGACCCAGGATGGGATGGAAACCTAACGCTAATGCTCTATAACGCCTCAAATGAACCAGTAAAACTCAACTATGGTGAGAGATTTGTCCAAATAGCCTTCATAAGACTGGAGGAACCAGCTAGGAATCCATACAGGGGGAACTATCAGGGGAGTAGGAGAATAGTTTTCTCAAAGAGAAGGCTTTCCAAATAATTCCAAAACTTTTTGAGGGCATCTTCTACATCACATCTTCTACATCATGAGTAAAGTAGTCAATGTAAACGGCCGAAAGATGCTTCTTTATTTCTTCAAATTTATAATTTGGACTCATATGGCAGTAGATAATCTTAACGCCCTCACCTGAGAGCTCCCTATGAGTAAAGCTTGATTTGCTCTTGATATTAAATTCGAAAATTCCCTTCTTTTGGATTAGGAACTATCATTGCTAGATGATGCACTTTAACTCCGAGATCTTCTAATTTCTTACAAACTGTTTCAAAACCTATATATCGGGTCAAATATGTGTCAACACTCCTTCAGAATTCAATTCTCTAATGATGACAGAATTCTTCTTTCTCCCCTTCTAACAACTCCTGGAAGGGATACATCTCCAAATTATAATAAAAGCAAGAAATTCCTTAATTCTGAGACTTGTCAATTTTATCCACTCCAACTTTATTAAAAAGTAAGGATTGCGGAATTAGAATAGAAAAATTTGAAAGAAAGAAATTCATCCGAAGAGAGCGCTGAGGCCTGCAAGGGCCTCCTCTTCTGAGACTTCTTCCTCTTTCTCCTCTTCCTCCTTCTTCTCCTCTTCCTTCTTCTCTTCGCCGGCCTCTGCTGGAGCTGCTGCTGGAGCAGCGGCAACTGCAACGGGCATTGCAGCCTTCTCTATGACCTCGTCGATGTTAACTCCCTCAAGAGCAGCAACGAGGGCCTTTATCCTAGCCTCATCTGGTGTAACTCCAGCAGCCTGAAGGACAGCCTTAAGGTTCTCCTCATTTATCTCCTTTCCAACACTGTGGAGGAGCAGAGCAGCATACACGTACTCCATCTCTTTACACCTCCCGATCAGCTTTATTCATTGAATACGCGTGAAATCATCCAAACAGGGCACTTAATCCAGCAAGAGCCTCCTCTTCGGAGGCCTCCTCTTCCTCTTCTTCTTTCTCTTCAACTTTCTCCTCTTCCTTCTTCTCCTCTACCTGTTGTGCAACGGCAACTTGAGCCTGGGCACTTAAAAGTTCTTTGGTCTTTTCATCTAGTAAGTCTTCAGGTAACTGTTGGGCAAGCAATAGCATAGCCCTAAAGGCCTTGCCAAGGATATCGTTGATTGTCTCCTTCGTAACGTAACCCGCCTCAACCGCCACGGCCTTGGCGTTAAGGAATGCCTTCTGGAGGATTGCCTCAATTGTCTCAGGTGTTGGATACGCAACGTTTACTGCCAGGTTGAATGCGTGCATGTAAGCCTGCTGGAGCATGTTGATGTACTCCTGCTCGTCAATAGCTAGAACTTCTGGCGTATATATGATCCCATCCTCGTACGCAGCTAGAAGGTCAAGACCTACTTCAAGAGGCTGGACTCCAAGAGCGTTGAGTATGTTGGCGAGCTCGGGGGTTATAACTTCTCCAGCTTTTAGAACTGTTGTATCCTTCTGTATTGTTACCTTACCCCTCTCAATCCTCGCTGGAATTCCCATGGCCTGCATTTGACCAACTATTGGCCCAGGGGCAAGGGGAGTAGGACCTGCAGGTATCACAACATCTTTGGGAACCTTCACCCCAGGCTTTGCTGGAGCTGGTTGCCTGTTCTGCTGGAGGAACTTGTAGAGCTTAAAGGGGTTCATCTTTGTAACTAGAATTCCAGCTCCGCCCTGAATGTAGTCAATTAACTTCTCAAGCTCTGGCTTTCCAAGCTCCTGGGCAGCCTTCTTTATAGCTAACTCAATAAGCGTGTTCCTTGAAACCCTAAGCAAGCCCTCGTTCTCTCTAATTAGTCTCCTCATCTGTGAGAGTGGATAAGCAGGCATGCTTGAAACGTCAACTAAGGCTACTACTGGATAACTCTTGATCAAGTTAGCGA
>QMUI01000137.1 GCA_003660485.1 Thermococci archaeon
ACTATAATTCCTATGAGTATACCGAGAGGAACGGGGCCAATTTTAACTCCCCATATCATCTGAACCATGATATTAATTACGAGTGCAATTCCAGAAGTCGCCAGTGCAAGGGCCATAAGTCTGGCGTAGCTGAGCCAATTACCTACAAACCCAAAGAAATCCGAAATTATCAGCAACAGTGCCATGGCCCCATTGCTCATTACCTCACCTATAGCGAAGAGGATCAAGCCAAGACCAAATACTCCCTTAAACGCGATTTCAGGAATTTCAAGCTTTGAGGAAAGAGCGTACAGAGTAATGCCTATTATTATCAGGAGCCAAGGTAACTGTTCAAACACTGCACCTTTCTTGTCACCATTCTTCCACCTAACTATGAAGCCCAGAAGGTATCCGGTGAATAAGTGTGCAAGACCTATAGCGAGGGCTATCATGAGAACGTCCATTGCCTGCTTCATAGAGTCCATAAGCCTAGGAACGTGGATTCCTATCATGTCAAGGGCATTGCCAAAGTAGCTACCGAAGGCTATTCCAAGAATCATTGTGAAAGCGGATGCCCAGAGCATTATCTTGGCGAACTTCCAAGTTCCATCCCTAAGCTTTGAGTGGCCTTTTACAAGCAGAGCGGATATCACTCCAAGGAGAAGACCATACATGAAATCCGTGAGCATGAAACCGAAGAAGAATGAGTACGTGAATGCCATGATCGGTGTTGGATCTATCTCATTATACTTAGGAACTCCATACATTTCCGTTAGCATTTCAAACTGACTTATGAAATCAGGATTCCTAAGTTTAACGGGAACGTTTTCAATCTCTTTCTCTGTGGGCTCTCGTACGTTAATGTAAACTTTTCCTTGGGTTATCTTTTTTATCCCTTCAATTATTTCGTCAAGTTTTGATTTTGGAACCCAACCCAAAAGTCCAAATGTCATCTCAGTCTTAACAAGATACTGAAGGTAGTTTGCTTTGTCCCTCTCGTTATCCATTAGCTCTTTATAAAACAATACTTCTTCATAATATTTCTCTGCTATTTCTCTACCCCTAGCTCTAACCCGCTCTAATTCATCCTCTTTTTCTCTTAGTTTGTTCATATACTCAGGGATGAGATCTTTCGGCAATCCTTTACCCTCTGGTATTTCAACTTTCTCAAATCCATACTTTGCAAGTATTGAAGCAATTTTACCGGCATCTTCTTTAAGTGTCACAACTACAAGAAGAGAAATTGCCCCGAGATCTTTCCTAAGAACATGTACTTTACCAGAAGTAGCTTCAACCATTTCTTTTATTGCTTTTTCAACCTTTTCCCTCTCTAGGGTTCCAACCTCAATGTTTAAGAAACTTCCAGGCCTAAGATATTCTACCTCAATATTCAAGGCTGATAGGAGCTCCAAAACCTTAATAGAAGACTTTATATTCGATATCTCATTTGAAATCCTGGTAGCTTCACTTTCGATTTCCCTAATCTTAGGTTCTACCTGAGAGAGGAAAGATTCAACGTCCTTAATTAAAGCCTCTATTCCACGATATCTATAACTTCTTTTCTTCTTTTCTTTGGGGAAGATGAATTCCTTAATCCCGCCAGATTTAGGCGGAAGATATGACCTAAGGGTGTCCACTAACCTTGAAATTGTAATGCTATACGAGGTAGCCTTCCTATAATATTCATTAGGTGTCTCTCTCTGGATATCTTCAATAGGTATCTCCTCAATGTGAACGGTTCCTCTCTCGTGAAGGAAAGTCAGGAGTACGTCACGAAACCTAGTTAGTGTAACGACCTCTAATTTTACCATCTCTTCAGGCTTAAACATGCCTACATCCCTCTTATAAGTTTTAAACACTCAGAAACAGCCTGCTCAAATCGTTCTTGTGCCTTTGCTTTGAGTTCTTCAATTTCTTTTTCCCCCTCAGAAAGAATCTTCTTGGCTTCATCCTCACCCTCTTTTTTCTTTCCTTCAATAATTCTTGTTGCTTCTTTCTGGGCGTTATTTATTATCTCTTCCTCAATTTTCCTGGCATCAATTTTTGCATTTTTCACGATTTCCTTGGCTTGAATCTTAGCCTTTTCAATTCTCTCCTCGGCGAGCCTTTCGGTTTTAACGATCTCTCTGAGGATGTCCTCCATGAGCATCATCCCCTTTTTATAAATGTGAAAACACACGAGCAAAATATGGGGACGAATTTATAAATATTTTCGAAAAATGATTGAAAAAATGCAATGGAAGCATACAATGGATGAAATCTGTTCAATCTATCCTCCTTTCTTTTTTGCCTCCATAATTTTCTTCACATCCTGAAGCGCAGAACTTTTTGCAAAAATGACAACTTGCCCCTTATTTGGCAAGACTGTGTCCCCTGAGGGTATTACGAGATTCCCCTTTTCATCGTAAATTGCTATTATCAGAGAATCTTTTGGAAGGCCCAAATCTTTAACAGATTTACCTGCAACTTCATTCTCCTCCGTTATTTGAAATTGAACTATCTCAGCCCCTTCTCTGGGTAATAGGACTCTGTTAAACCCTGGGGTCACAAGAGTCCTAAAGATGTAATTTGCGGCTATGTCTTCAGGGGATACAACAATATCAAAATATGTCTTTAACTCTTTAACTTCTTCAAAAACTTGCTTCTTAGTTGGATCCGTAATTCTTAAAATTGTCATAATATTTGGGTTTATATGCTTCACCAAGATACATGCTAAAATATTTGCATCATCCCTCCCAGTTAAAGCAGCGAAAGCATCTGCTTTTTTTACATTGGCCTCCTCCAAAACCTTTTGGTCGGTGGCATCTCCTTCAATCACGAGTCCAGTTATGTGTTCTGAAATTTCTTTGGCCCTCTCCTTATTCATCTCGATTATCGCAACATCATGGCCAGCGTTTTCAAGCATCTTAGCGACTAGGGTTCCTATTCTTCCAGCCCCCATGATTATGATGTACATTGAATCACCTCCTCTCTCCGATTAGTACCTTAGCTATCTCTCCATATGCTGGCCTAGTTATGAGGATCCCCACTAGGACTCCTAAGATAGTTGTGAATGCAAATCCTCTCAGACCCCCAACAAAGAACTTGAAGAGAAAACTCATTGCAACTATTGTTGTTGTTGCTGATGCCAGGATTATGAAAAAGGCTCTTCCCATTCTTTTTAGAACTCCACTCCTTTTTATCAACCGTTTCTTCCCCCCACCCACTTCACCAAGGAGCTCATCCGTAATCACTATTTGTTGATCAACACCAGTCCCAATTGCGGCTATTATTCCAGCTATGCTAGGTAGATCAAGATTCCATCTGATCATCGAGGCAATGCCAAGGATTATTAGAACCTCACTGAGACTCGTAAACATAACAGGAATAGCTATTTTAAATCTCCTGTAGTGTAGGTATACAATCGCTCCAACGACCAAGAGGGCCACAATGCCTGCAATTAAAACTTGTTGTTTGAAGTTTTCACCAAGTTTTGGAGATATGTAGTCTATCCTTTCAATTGAAAGTTTTACTGGAAGGGAACCACTTCTAAGGACAACAGCCACAATCTGTGCATCATTCCTTGCTCGGATGTCATTCTGAGATCCTCCAATTGATATCATGACCTCAGTCTGGGGCTGTCCAGTAGCAAGTCCCGAGCCAACCTTATATGGACCATAAAGTCTGAGTACCCTCCTAACGAACTCGTCCATTTCCTCTCCCTTTTCCTTAGTCCAAACCTCAACATTTAACCCCAGAGCCTTAAGTTCTTTTGTAAGATTATTATCCACATCGACTAATATTATCCTCTCTGAGTTTTTTGTAACCTCGGCTATTTCCTCTGGTGTCTGATTATTGTATACTACGATCTTTATATTAAAGGCCTTCTCAATTCTCTCAGCTAACGTCATATCTCCCGACATTATGAATTCAGGAGATATCAATGCATTGTAGAATTCTTTTGAAACTACAAGGGTTGAATTGACGGGAGGATCTAAGAACATGTCAACAGGATATCCGGCCTTTCCTCTTGCCAATTCTGCAAACTTTTCTGCTGCTTCCTTTGAAAGCCTAAAGGGTACGACCCATGCACTTTGCCTTGGA
>QMUI01000138.1 GCA_003660485.1 Thermococci archaeon
GACAAGAAGCTCATGGAGCGCTATCATGCATGTAAAAACGGAGAGTTAACCTGCGGAGAGTGCAAGAGATATTTAATTCAGAAAGTCCAAGAGTTCCTAAAGGAGCACCAGAAAAAAAGGAAAAAGGCGGAAAAGCTAGTTGAAAAGTTTAAATATACGGGCAAGTTGGCCCAAGAGCAATGGAACAAGGCAATTCCAGAACCACTCAGAAAGTAGAAAAACTTTTTAGCATATCCCAAATAGTCAACATTGGGGGTTTAGTTACCTTGAGTAAATGACTGGGGGTGATATCAATGACAGACGTCGAGGAGAGGATCAATCAGATCATTCAAGTTCTCAGGGAGCAGGTTGTTCAAGATACGGTTGTTCCAAGGAACATTAGAAGAGCTGCTGAGCAGGCTATTGAAGCTCTCATGAATAAAGAGAAGGAGCCCGCAGTTAGGGCGGCCGATGCAATAGCAATACTTGAGGAGATTAGTGAAGATCCAAACATGCCTCTCCACACAAGGACAATAATCTGGGAAGTCCTTGGAGCTTTAGAGCAGATAAAGTGATCCTTCTTCTTTTCTCCTTATATAATAGTTGAATTTATATAGATGGCATCTCCTCTCTTCTCTGGGAGGAATATGAAAGGGCTAATAGTGAGACAACCCTACGCAAAGTGGATAGTGGAAGGTAAAAAGGTGTGGGAGATTAGGAAAACCCCTACAAGAATCAGGGGAAGAATAGTCATAATCTCCGAGAAAAAGGCCCTTGGCACCGTTGAGCTTGTCGAGGTTCTTGGCCCATTTACCCCCGAGGAACTTGCCGATCATGAAAGTAAACATCTCGCAAGCTACGACTTTTTAAAAAGGTACTCGAATGGGAAAAAACTTTATGCATGGGTCTTTGCAAATCCAGTAAAGTTCGACCCTCCCCGTGAAGTTGAGATTCCCAATGGTGCTCAAATTTGGGTTAATTTAAAGAACTGGAGGTGATCGAATGTTTGTAGTTGGAAGTGGAGCTTTCCATTTAAGGGAGGAGCTCTCGAAGAAAGCGGAAGTAGTTGAGGTTGAGATAAAGAAGTTTCCAGATGGCGAAAAGTACGTGAGGATTCTTGGAGAAGGGGAAGAGGCTATAGTAGTTCAGTCAGCGTACTATCCCCAGGATGAGCACCTGATTGAGGCACTTCTTTTGGGAGATGCCCTAAAGGAGAGGGGATTTAAGAGACTGAAGCTCATAGTTCCTTACTTAGCCTACTCAAGACAGGACAGAGTTACTAAGGAGGGGGAGCCGATAAGCGTTAGGGCAGTTATGAAGATGCTCGGGCTTTACTACGAAGAGCTTTACGTTTTTGACATTCACAATCCTAAAACCCTCGAGTTCTTCCCAGGGAAAGCTCACAACGTTTCTCCTGCAAGGGTGATAGCTGAATACTTTAAGGACAAGCTTGGGGATGGAATTGTCATGGCTCCAGACAGGGGTGCCTTGGAGAGAGCTAGAAGTGTAGCTGACATCTTAGGCCTAGAATATGGCCACTTTGAAAAGAAGAGGATTTCTCCAACTGAAGTTCAAATGACACCTGTGGATGTTAACGTTAAGGGAAAGAACGTGCTTATAGTTGATGACATAATAAGCACAGGAGGAACAATGATAAAGGCTGCAAACCTTCTGAGGAAGCTTGGAGCGAAGAAGATATTTGTTGCCGCTACCCATGGAGTGTTCGCAGAGGGTGCCATTGAGAGGGTCAGTAAGGCAGTTGATGAGCTTGCTGTAACGAACACTATACCAACTCCTGTCTCGAAAATAAGCATAGTGCCTGAAATACTCAACGTATGATTTTTGTATTTCTTGTAATCTAATTTATAATGGTGAAGTTAATGAAGGCCATTATCTTGGCAGCAGGGAAAGGGGAAAGACTAAGGCCGCTAACTGATGATAGACCGAAGGTTGTTCTTAAGGTTGCAAATAAGCCGATTATAGAGTATGTAATTGAAAGCCTTGATCCTTTCGTCGATGAGTTTATAATCATAGTTCGCTATATGAAAGAAAAAATTATTGAGGTGCTAGGAGATGAGTTTCATGGAAAGCCAATAACGTACGTTGACCAAGTTGAGGGAGAAGGAACGGCAAGGGCTATATATTCTGCTAGAGAGTATATTGAGGATGGCGAGGCTTTCTTTGCTGTGAATGGAGACATATATTTTGAGGAGGATGCCGTAAGGGGTTTACTGCATGTATTCAGGAAGAAGAATGCAGATGCAGCATTAGTCGTGAAAGCTTTTGATGACTTAAGTCAATTTGGCCTAGTTGAAGTTGGGGAGTCTTTTGTAACAAGAATAAAAGAAAAACCGGGCAAAGTAAGTGGATTTGCTAACCTTGGAATTTACTTATTTAAGGATGATGTTTTTGAGTTTATAGAAAAGACGGAAGTTAGTGAAAGAGGTGAGTACGAAATAACGGATACACTAAATCTAATGCTAAATTCAGGAAAGAAGGTTGCATATTATGAGTATAAGGGATATTGGAACGATATAGGAAGACCTTGGAATCTACTTGAAGTCAACGAATATATCCTAAAGACCAAGCTAAAACATAATATTAAAGGACAAGTTGAGGAGGGAGCTGTAATAGTTCCCCCCGTTGAAATTGGTGAAGGAACTATTGTTAGGTCTGGAAGCTATATAATCGGGCCTGTGAAAATAGGAAGGAATTCAAGGATCGGACCAAATTGCTTTATAAGACCTTACACCAGCATAGGGGATAACTGCCATATAGGTAATGCAGTAGAAGTGAAGAACTCTATAATAATGGACAACTCTAACGCTCCCCACTTAAACTATGTTGGAGACTCAATAATTGGGGAAAACACTAATTTAGGGGCAGGAACGATAACGGCTAACCTTAGACATGATAACAAAACGATAAAAGTTGAAATTAAAGGAAAACTTGAAGATTCTGGTAGAAGGAAACTTGGGGCAATTATCGGGCATAACGTCAAGGTGGGGATAAACGTTAGCATTTACCCAGGAAGGAAAATTGGAAGCAACACATTTATTGGTCCTGGGGTTATAGTTGATAAGAACGTTCCTTCAAATGTCCTTGTTGTTGTTAAACAGGAAAAAACGGTGATAGAAAGATGAATTTTATTCCTTACCTAAACTTCTTCTCAAGGCTAATACTTTTCATAGTTGCAGTCTATAAAGCTACAAAGACCCGGGAGAAAGGGTGGGTGATCCTATCAATATCGTTTTTCATATCTATTATAGATATTGAAAATTATATCCTAAGACCTCTTGGAATAACTATTAACCCCAATATCTACCCGATAGTTAGCAAGATTCCCAATTTCTATATTGGGATATTGACACTTGGAGCGGCCTTTACACTAAAGCATGGGAGTATAAAACCAAAACATATCCTCATAGTAGGGATGACCCTCATAATATCATACATATGGATCTTTGCCATGGCCATTGGAGTATTCCATGGGAACTTTACACTTGCTTCTCTGTGTCCCTCATGGATACTAGGAGGATCCTTGCTATATCTATCTTTTGTTCTCTGTGAGTACGTTATTGAAAAGAAGAGTCTCCAGATTCTTTTTCCTCTGGGTTTATGTGGAGTAGGTGCATTAAACCTCACATATCCATTTACAAGGGGGATAGAATGGTTTTATCCACTGGCATTCTTTAGCGCTGCGATATTTAGGGTTATGGCAGCTATTGGAGCTTTAAAGATGATAATATTCTTCCCAAAAGTTCCGGAGAGGAGAACAGTCAAAACCTTGGAACCCGGAGCATATTGGACTGAAGATGAAAGGAAGGCCTTAGAGATAGCATCTAAGATGAACACTGTCATGATAACAAGGAGGTATCCGGCAAAAAATAATGGAAATACCCTCATTTATTGGATAACAAAAGTTAAAGAAGGAAAGGTAAAGGAGAACACCTATGCAATATCCCCAACCAAGATAGATATACTGACGGATCTTATAGCAAGGGCATTCAAGGTTGGATATAATTTATTGTACATAGATGCCGTAGAGTTCCTAATTTTGGAAAATGGCTTTAAAGCTA
>QMUI01000139.1 GCA_003660485.1 Thermococci archaeon
CTAAACCCACACACGAAGACTGTTTTGAAGTGCCTCAGGAGGGTGAAGGCAGATTTAATCCTGGGAGGCCACATCCACGAAACTCCCTACACCGTCCACTTGGGAGAGTTCAACTACTTAAGGGTCGATTCCAGCCAGAGGCATAGAGCTTATGGAGTAATAGACCCGGAAGAAAGGAAGGTAGAGGTGTTCATTGACAAAAAGAAAGTGGAGGAGTTCAAGTACTAATCCGTCGTGACGACTATGGAATCCTTCTCAACGATAATGGTGTGCTCGAACTGAGTCACCATCCCGTTCCTTATCTCTTTAAGTATTGGATAGCCATAGAGGGCTCCAGCCTTCTCCAAGCTCCTCAGAGCGAGCTTTAGCTGGCCCTCGGGCATCTCTCCCTGGAGCCACCTGTACGCAAAGGGCAAGGTTTTGTACTCCCTCTTTATCTTCGCAAGGAGAAATCTAGCCTGGGCCATCCTGACGGGAGCGTCCCTCACGTACATGTATATCAAGGTGGGGGGAACCTCTATCACTTGACCAGCGCCGGTTGTCGCGAAGGGCTCTATCGCAAAAACGTCTCCCTCCTTGAGGACGTAGTTGTCGTGGGGCCTATATATGTTCGGAATGCTTATTCCGGCGTGAAGCTTGTACCTCTCTATCTTGTGGCCCGTGAGGTTTACTATTGGGTTGAAGCCTCTCTTCCTTATTTCATTCTCTATCGCCCTGCCAAGCTCCTTTATCTCAACACCGGCCCTCGCCACCGATATAGCACTCTCCAAGGCCTCCTTTGCTGCCTCCATAAGTTCATCAAACTCCCCTCCAACCTTGACTGTTACAGCCGTGTCCGCTATGTAGCCGTCAATGTGAACCCCGATGTCTATCTTAAGGTAGTCCCCCTCTTTTAGGGTTGTACCATCACCTTTGTAGGGCGTGTAGTGGGCGGCAACCTCGTTGAGAGATAAGTTGACGGGAAAAGCCGGTTTCCCGCCGAGCTCAACTATCATGCCTTCAATCTTCTCGGCAAGCTCAAGAAGTGGAACTCCGGGCTTTGCCATTTTTATTGCCTCTTCTCTCACCTTCTTGGCTATCTTTCCAGCTTAGATGAGCTTTTCAACGTCCATTAGACCACCCTAATTTGAAGTTTGCAATGAGTATAAAATTATATCCCTCCATTGAAACTCCAAAAATGGTGAATGGGTGATGGGAAATAAAAACAATCAGAAGTACTATCTGGAAATAACAAAGCCTCCAGGAAAACCTTATAGAGAAAATCACGTTGGTAGGTTTCTTTGGGCACCTGAGAGCCTAAAATATTGGAATGGTCGTGAAGGAAAAATAGGATTATTAAAAATAGGAGACATAATACTCCACAATGTTAAGGGGGAAATTGTAGGATATTCTAGAGTAGCTGAAAAACCTCAAATCGTATCCCAAGAAGAAATCATAGACATATTCAAAAAAGTTGGTATTTGGAGTGAAAGTTACAAGAAATTTGCTGAAAGATGGTTTAATAAGTCGGAAAACGGTAGATTTTACCTAGTTAAACTTAGAGATTTCAAGTTATTGCCCCGCAAAGTTAACTACACAAGGCTAAAACATCTTCCACAACCTACATACATCCAAGGAATTTACCTTTTAGAGATAGACCCAAGAGTATTAGAGGAACTTGGAATTACAACTTCTTTGCCGAACATTTGCAGTGCCCTTAATTTTAAACAATTATTGATCTTCCACGGCCCCCCAGGAACTGGAAAGACTTGGCTCGCTCTAAAATACGTAAAAGATGCCACCAGAGAAGATGTCCCTGGGAATAAATGGGAGTTCATAACCTTCCATCAATCTTACAGTTATGAAGAGTTTGTTGAGGGATTCAGACCAAGAACAGAAAACGGTCAGATAACCTACGTCATCGAGGACGGAATATTCAAGAAACTGGCCCTTAGAGCAATCCTCGAAGCAATAAAAAATAAAGGGCTCTTAACTGAAGACGAAATCGGGGAATTAGAAGATTACCTCAGAAATGACTCCACCGATTATTCCCGATATAATAAGTTGAAGCAAAAATTATGGAACGCCCTACTATCGTTATCAAAAGAGGAAAGGGAAGAGCTCTTCAAAGATGCTCCCACCTTCTACCTCATAATCGACGAGATAAACAGGGGGAATATAAGCAGAATCTTCGGTGAGCTTATTACCCTCCTCGAAAGGGACAAAAGGCTGGGTCAAGAGAATGAAGTCATCGTTACACTCCCTTACTCGAGAGAACCCTTTGGAGTGCCACCGAACCTCTACATAATCGGGACGATGAACACTGCAGACAGGAGCATTGCCTTAATAGACATTGCGCTAAGGAGAAGGTTTGCGTTCATTGAAGTAGAACCGGAGCCAGAGAAACTAAAGGGTAACGTTATCGAAGGCATTAATCTCGCCAAACTCTTGGAAAGCTTGAACAAGAAAATCGAAGCCTTAAAGGACAGAGATCACAGGATAGGCCATAGCTACTTCCTCAACATCAACACTAGGGAAGAGCTCCACAGGGTCTGGTACCAAGAGATAGTCCCCTTACTGCAGGAGTACTTCTACAACGACTGGGAGAGCCTGAAGTTCATCCTGGGAGACTTCATCGAAGAAGAGAAAGTCAAAACACCATTCGGTGAGAGGTCAATTTACAGAATAAAACATCTAGAAGGAGAGGAGTTCATCAACGCCCTCAAGAGAATAGCGGAGGGCGGGTAATGCCTTCCATAACACTTTTTGAACACGAACCCATGAAAGTTGATGAGAGCATTAAGGAGGCAATAAGACTCATTAACAGAGCTCTCCCGCGCCCAACTTCGACATCAAATGACAGACCCCAGGAGGAGTTCACCGAGGAGAACGGCTTCCTCCAAGTAACGGCCGAAGGGATAAAGGCTAAGCACTATGTGGGCTTCGCCTTTGCCAGAGATTTGTCAATTCAAGTACTCCCAAAGGTCTTTAAATCCTGGGGAGAGCTTGATGCTATCATCGGCTTCATGAAGATGATGAACGTTTCCTACGGCCTCAACATTTACGATGTGGATCTTGCAACCTTCAAATCCCTTAAAGCCCCCAGGGACATCTTTGAAGTTCTGGTTTTCCTGTACGCCAAAAGCCTATGGGAGGAAATCCTGAAGGGCTACCATAGGGAGTACGTTCAGAGGGTATCGGAGGAGAAGTTCCTTAGGGGAAAGCTACTCGTTGGGAGGCAGATACTAAAGTTGCCGCACAAGATGCACGAGCTCACCGTTGAGATCCATGAGTTCACCCAGGACAACCTCCTAAACCAGATATTCTACTTCACGACGAGGTTTGCCCTCTCCAAGACTAGATGGGAAGGGAATAGAAGGCTACTGGAATCGTTGATGCTAGTCTTCGCGGACGTAACCCCCAAGAGGATTACCCCTAGGGACTTCGAGAGGGTTCACTTCACGAGGCTGAACGAGAGGTTTAGGAAGCCATTCAACTTAGCTAAGATCATCCTGGGCTCAATCGCCGAAGGTGCGGAGAGCGTTGGAGGGTTCTTCGTGGACATGAACGAGCTCTTTGAGAGGTTCATACTGTGGGCTTTGAGGAGTTCCGGCTTTAGAGTTCACTATCAAAGGGAGTTCTGGTTCGTTAAAGATGTGCTAAAGGCGAGGCCCGACTACGTAATTGAGGGCGTTGGGGTTGCCGATGCCAAGTACAGAGAGTGGAGTGCTGAGCCAGACGTTTTAAGGCAGATTTACGTTTACTCGAAGATCTTGGAGTTTCAAGGAGAAGAAGGTAGAGCATTCCTGATATTCCCCAGGACGGAGGGGTTTAATAAAGATTTGGAGCCCCAGGAACTCGAATTCTTCGATGATAGCAGGGTCAAAATTTTGCCTTATGACCTTGAAGTACTAAGGGAGGGCTACCTTGACCTCAACTTTAGGAATTATTTCAATAATCAAGAGTAATTTTTCACCTTGATATAAGAGCACTTTTTATAAATGAGTTGCGATAACTCTTGTTATGGGGCACGTGCTGAAGCCTCCTCGGAGGGTTGATGATGAAGA
>QMUI01000140.1 GCA_003660485.1 Thermococci archaeon
CCTCATTTGTCACGGTCTCCGTGCTTGTAACTACGGAAACTCCACCGCTTGACTTGAGAACCCTGATTTTAAGCTTGACTTCATCTATCGGCCTGCCGAATGCTTCAAGCTTTCCGACTAGCGTGTAGTTACCTGGGGTAACGGCCACGAGCTTTAGTGTGGAGTTCCCTTTAGCTACCGGAACCTTGACTTCCCCTCCCAAGACCTCCCCCTGCGATATTAAGCCAACGCCATCGGGAAGCTCTAAGGTTAAGTTCCCCAGGAAGCCCGCTGGAGCCTCCAGTGACACATTTACTTCGAAAGGAACTCCAGCAGGAACTTCCCTTGGGGAAGTCACGACGAAGTTGACGTTTACGGGACTAACGCTGACGAGGGGCTCGTTTGAGGAGAAGCTAATAACCTTAAGGCCACCGCAGGCCAAAGGATAGGGGATTGGAGCTACAACATCTGCTTTACCCAGGGAAATCGTCCCGTTCCTTAACGCAACGACCTTGAATTTAAGCGTCTTTTCCTTTCCTGGTTCCAGCTTGTCTATGTAAACCTCGTCACCACCAAGAACCTTAAAGTCCTTCCCTGGGGAAAACGTTAGGAGGGCATTATAAACTGGACTTGTCCCCACGTTCTTAATTATTACATTGACAACCCCAGGAACGAGTGCGGTAAAGTTCTCCTGGGGAATGATGGTTACGTTTAGCAGGGCAAGGTACCTCGGCTTCTCCCTTGGGTTGTAGAAGGTTATGAAGGTGGCCTTCTTACCGCTTGAATCCTCGCTCGTGTTCAAAAGGCCAATGCTTATTCCATCGTACGTTACCGGGCTTATCCACTGGGAGCTCGCCCTGACTACTCCGTCCTTAAGCTCGTCGTGGCAGGAATTGAGGATGGAGATGTACGCTACGCCATCGGCTATGCCGTTCACCCTAACTATGTAGGGACCAAGGGCGTAATCTTTGCCTTCATAAACCGTGAATTCCCTCGATGGGTCATAGGAAACGTTGATCTGAAGGGCCCTCAGGTAGACCTCGATGGATATCCTCGGATCGCACATGTTGTTAACCATGACGCACCTGAAGCCGATGTACTTCACTATGAACTTACCAATTACCTCGCTCTCCCCCTCTTCGATCTTGTACTCCTTCCCACCGTACTCTACGGAGATGACGCTCGAGGTCTTATTGTTTACAAGGGTCATGTTTATTCCCTTGATCTCAAGCCTGAGGTTTTCATAGGTTACGTTGTCCCCCACCTTAACCTCTCCCCTGAACAAGAGGGGCCTCGGGGTTATCGTTATCGAATAATTGGCGAAGTCAAACTTTGAATCCTTAAACGTCTTCTCCTCACCATTGTACGAGGCAAGAACCTCAAAAGAGTCCACATCAACATCCTCAACCTTCAAAGTTAAGTTGCCAACCTCAACTTTCTCGCCAACGAAAATTGGGGGAAAGGTCATGTTCACGTACAGCATTGGAGGTTCACTAAAGAAGACCCTAAGGACGGTGACGTTGGAGTGGGCAAATTTGCAGAGCCCACCGAACGGGATTGAATAGGAGCTTATGGATCCGTTAAACTCTTCCTGAACGTAAACCTCCCCGCCCATGTCAACGTCGATGAATCCCAATGTAGCGTTCCCAAACTTTACCCCCTCTCCCAGGCTCACCCAGCCCACGAACGAAGATGCAAGAACCTGGGGAAGGAAAGTTAGCATCAACAGTACCGCAAGCACTTTCCTCATCGCCCATCACCCCATCAATAGCAAAGCTAACTTACTGCTACCAAGCTGCATGAACTTCGCCATCAACTCCTGACCTACGTACATTCCAGTAGCAAAGACCCAAAGCAGGATCACGAAGTAGTACAGGGAGCCGAGTATGTGCCCCCCATCCGCAATCTTTATGGCCATGGCCGAAAGCAGGGAGTGGGCTATCATCATGACCAACATGGAGATCGTGAGTAGTTGCATTCCTGATGGGGGAATAACGTGGATTATGTCCCCGATGTATTCGGTTGGTACCTGAAGCTTGCTGAAGAGATCGTTAATTGACACCGCAACCTGGAACGATGCAGCTAAGGCGAAGGCGAATGCACCGGTTAAACCGAGTATTATTCCGATGAAGCTTGAAACGCTCTGCTGCCTCTTCCTCCTAAGACGAACGAGCCTCTCGAAGTTCCTGCTTATGACCTTACCAACGTAGTCCGGTTCAGCACCGAGCCTCAGGCTCTCCCTGAATATCTCTGAGAATATTCCAATGAGCCAGCTACCGGTTTCAGCTATGAAGAAGTCCCAGGCCCTCTGGGAGTCGACCCTAACGGCCAACCTCCTGTAGAGGGCCCTTATGTCTTCAGTTAGAGTTCCGAAGTCGTGAGCGCTAAGGTACTTGAGGACGAGTAATGGGGATGCGCCGCTTGCCGCAAGGGAGGATGCAAAGCTCCTTATGAAAGCTGGGAAGTTCTCATCCTTCCTGAATATCGAGGCCTCCTCCTTCCTAACGACGTTGCCAACGTACATCAGGGGAGTTAATGTTAGGGCTATAACGAACGGAGTTGGAAGGGAGAACCTCGGCCTTATGAATGCCATATAAACTAGGAAAACCACGGGAACGAGAGCAATGGATATGATTAGAGCCCTCTTTATCTTCTCCTGCCTCGGGGTCTTGACCCTAACCTCGGCCCATATGGGATCCTCTGGCATCCTGTACTTTATGACGAGTAGCGTTCCTATCTCTGCAGCTAAGATCAGGAAGATTAGGTAGAGGGCAAGCCTCCCTATATTTTGTCCTGTGATGATGGGGCCGATGATTATGAAGGATGCCGCGAATACCACCGAGATTATTATCGACTCGTAGATCTCCTTGAATATGTCAAGGTCGTAGAGCGCACCCTCGTAAAATGTCTGGAAGTCGTCCATGACCGTTTGCTGCTCTTGGAACAGATATTCCTTCAACTCGACACCGCTATCGAGAGAATATGCGAGCCTATCAAGGAAATCAGCAAAAACTCTGCTTGGGGTTCTCCTCGCGAGGAATCTAAATGCCTCGGGCATCGAGCGGTGGAGCTTGTCAACTATAATGTACACCTTCTTCAACTCACTAGCTATTGCCCCAAGCTTTGGGTCGCTCGCTAGAACCCTAAGCAGGTCACTCCTACCTATCTCGCTCGTCGAGAGAACCGCGAAGTACGTTATGAAGAAGGGCAGCTTGGAGTTTATGCTTATCCTCTTGGAGTCGGCCATCAAGTAGGGATAGGCAACGACGTACAGTGCCAAGATTATGGGGATGAGGTACATGAACAGCCTCAAGCCCGTGGGTAGAGCTATCAGCCTGTTGAAGATGCTTATAACTATGAAGATTACAGCAGAGCCAGCTCACCCCGGAATCAAAATTTTCTTTACATACTCCTTGGGGTCAACGTCCGCTTTGACGAATATGCTGTCTCTCTCCTTGGGCATGGCATCACCTCACAGTCTGAAGCTCAGGCCCTCGATACCCCTCTGGTAGAAGGCCTTGATCTCCCTGTACACGTCCCAGTAGTTGAATATCTTCAGCTCAACCATCCTCTGGATTATCCTCGCCCTAAGGAAGAGCTCGTCGTAGATATCCTTGGGATCCTCGTAACCGGCGATCTCGGCTATCTTCCTCTCGAGGATGTAGGAGTTGTTCATGCCCCTGAATATGTGCTTGTCATTTACTGGATCCCACTCGAAGACGTTCCTAGTTGCGACTCCACCGAGCTCCTCATAGTAACCTTCAATCTCAACAACCGTAAGAACCCTCCTGAGGAACTTGCCCTTAACGTACACTGCCTGCTGGAATAGGGCGATGTTGAGGTTGTCTATGAAGGTTATCGGGACGTTTATTGGAGAACCGGTAAAACGCTGGATCATCTTCTTAATGTCACCAGCGTGGAAAGTGCTCATGACAGGGTGGCCTGTCTGCATGGCCTGGAATGCAATTGCACCCTCGACACCTCTGATCTCACCGACGATGATGTAGTTCGGCCTCGATCTTAATGCTGCCTTAAGC
>QMUI01000141.1 GCA_003660485.1 Thermococci archaeon
AGGAGAAGACTATCACCCTGCCCTTAAGAACATTCAAGAGAGCTACAGATTCTTAGCGGGCCCTTTAGTCGATGCCCTTAAAGACCTAGGGCTGAATGCAGAGTTTTCGGGACTTAATGATATCGTCGTTAACGGAAAGAAAATCAGCGGATCAGCCCAAACTAGGAGAAAGGGTGTTATTTTACAACATGGAACTTTCATGTACTCGACGAGACTTGAGGTTTTAGCTTCAGTACTGAAGGTTTCCAAGGAAAAACTGAAGGATAAGGGAGTGAGGAGCATCTACGAGAGGGTAACCACCGTAGAGAGAGAAGGAATAAAGTTATCGAGAGAGGAAGCTTATGAGCTTCTGAAGAACAGCTTTTTCAGAGCATTTCCTTTAGAAGTAGGAGAGCTGACGGACTATGAACTGGAGCTCGCGGAAAAGCTGATCGAGGAAAGATACGGGAACGAGAAGTGGAACCTCATGAAGTAACACCTTTTATGTCCACGTGAACGAAGGCAACCTCAACCTCCGGTAGCTCCTCTATTTTCTTCTTAACTTTCTCACTGATATCGTGAGCCTCTTTAAGAGTCATCTCCGGAGGAACTTCTATGTGTAACTCAACATGTAACGTACTCCCAACGTAGTGAGCCCTTAGGTCATGAACTCCCAAAACCTCAGGAACGCTCTTGGCAACATCCTCTATCCTTCTGTAAACTTCGTATGGAGGGGCCCTACCCGTTAAGTAGTGGACGTTCTCAAGGATTACCTCAACCGCAATTTTCCCTATGAACAGTGCAACCACAAATCCCGCAAGGGCATCTCCAGAGCTTATTCCGACCTTCTCAAGACCGAATCCAAAGAGAACGGCTATGGTACTCAGGACGTCGCTACGATGATGATAGGCGTCAGCTATCAATATTTGATTGTTCATTTTCTTTCCTACAGCTAGGGTGTATCTAGTCATGTCCTCCTTCACGAGAATTGAGTGAACCGCAACGCCAACCATTAAGGGAGTTACTTTAATTCTCGTTCCAAGGATGATCCTTTCCAAGGAATCCCTAGCTATCTCGTAAGCCACTATAAGCAGGAGCTCACCCATGAAGAATGCAAATAAGGGTTCAAACCTTGAGTGGCCAAACGGATGAGAGCTGTCTGGGGGCTTTTTCGATATTTTTACCCCAATAAGTCCAATGATGCTCGTAAGGGTGTCGCTAAACGAATGAATGCCATCAGAAATTAGGGCTATGCTTGAATAAAGAAAGCCTATGATTATCTTAACAACTCCCAGTGCTGTGTTCCCAACTATGCTGACCACTATGGGCTTGTACTCTTCCCTCATTTTATCACCTTAGCATATGCACAAAATTTCCTGAGCAACAAAATTTTAGAAAAGGGGGGTTATTAGGATTTCTTTTTGTTAGTCTAATCTAATTCCTGCGGTCAGTCCGTCACTCCTTCATCACGCATCAGCCTAGGCTGAACTCCTCATCCCGCGGTGTTCCCTAAAAAGCTCAGAGATCACCTACCATCATCACCACTCAGTTCGCCCATCAATCATCATTGCCAAAAACTCAAAGAAGAGAGAGTTTAAAAAGTTAAACGTCCCAGCCAAACTCCTCCCTCACAAGCTTTACTAACTCCTTAAACTCTTCTTTCTTTATATTGACGCTACTTGTGGCTCCAACGAGGGCAATTATTCCGTGGACTTCTTCTTGGATCTGTATAACGTCATCGCTAACTTTGGCCACCCTAAGTTCCCTCCTTGCAACTTCGTCTTCACTTATCTTGAACCTGTCTTCTCCTATCTTGTAATATCTAATCTCTGTCATTTTGCTCACCTCCAAAAGCTCTTCCAAATTTTAGTTACGAAATGGAAGATTATAAAGATTTCTCAGCCCAGGAACCGTAATATTTATAAAGTCATTTCAGTGGTTATTTTTTGGACGCGCCGCCGTAGCTTAGCTGGTGGAGCGCCGGACTGTTAATCCGGCGGTCCCCGGTTCGAATCCGGGCGGCGGCGCCAAAAGGAAAGGGCCCGTAGCTCAGCCTGGTCAGAGCGCGCGGCTCATAACCGCGTGGTCCGGGGTTCAAATCCCCGCGGGCCCACCAGAATTATCCTCTTCTCGAAAGCATTATTCCCAGGAGAATTAAGGCAAGTCCAAGGAGCGTTGATTTTAAGATTTTCTCCCCAACTACAATCGATATAAACACCAGGGAAAGCACGGGGGTTAGGTAAACGAGGGATGCAACTTTTCCAGCCTCTTCCCTCTCCAACGCCTTAAGCCACAGAAGGAAGGTAAGACCCATCTCAAATGTTCCAATGTAAACTGCCCCGAGGACTCCAAGGGGGTCGAACTTTATTCCCCTTATAACTCCAAGGGTGAGAATATAGAGGGAGCCAAAGAAGAAATTCCAGAACATCTTCTCCTCAGCCTTCCTGGGGTCTCTAAGGTTGAAGATCCAGTACATGGCCCACACCAATGCACTGCTTAGGGCAAGGGCATCGCCAAGGGGATTTGCAAAGCTTAAGGATGAGAGGTTACCGTGCGTTCCAATAACCAATGCTCCAAGGAATCCAACGATAACGCCAAAGAACTCTTTAATCGTCAAAGGTTGACCTAAGAATGCTGAAGAGAATACCACGAGAATTATGGGCCACGTGTAGTTTAATGCCTGTGCTTCCTGAGCTGGGAGGAGGGAGTATGCATTGAACAGGACTAAGTAGTACAGGAAGGGGTTTATGAACCCTAAAAACGCTGAGTAGATGTTTTTTCTTATAGAGAATTTTTTGCCCTCCCTTAGATTTGCCCCCAAGAATATTATCGTTGATGTGAGAGAAGCGTAGAGTAGCATACTTACGGGGTCTAGCCTTGATAGGGTAAGCTTAAAGGCAGAGGCCACAGTGGACCAGAAGATTATTGCAAGTACGGCATAATGAATGGGGCGCATATAGAAGGATAGAAGGAGGGGTTAATAACATTACTTCTTCTTGGCCCTCTGAAGCCTTGCCTCTTGGTAAGCCTTGGTCCACTTGAGCTTCCTGGGGTTCCTACCCATGAAGAAGTACCTCTCACACTTCCTCGAGCAGAAGAAGAACACCCTTCCATCGTTCCTGACGAACATCTTTCCAGTTCCAGGCTCGAAAGGCTTTCCACAGTAGGAACAGATGTTCCATCTTGCCATTCAATTCACCTCCTGCTCTTGATTTCCCTAGCCTCTCTCTCTGTCTCTCTAAGGATCAGTATGTCGCCAACCCTCACGGGGCCTCTAACGTTCCTCCTAATTACCCTACCCTTATCCCTACCTTCGAGGATTCTAACCTTTACCTGGGTCACGTCACCAGTTGTTCCCGTTCTCCCTATGATTTCGATCACTTCAGCTGGATACCCCTCATCCTCCGCCATTCTCTCTCACCCCCAAAGATGATCGTGAAAGGGGAAAGGAAGGGGAGCTCACTTCATGAGCTCCCTAACCTTCATTGCGATTTCCTCAACAAGCTCCCTGGCCTTGCCAGGCTCGATTATAGCAACGCTAGCTGCAGCAACCTCAATTCCAGCTGCAGCACCAAGCTCCTTCTTGCTTGGGACATAGATGTAGGGGATCTCCTTCTCCTCACAGAGTGGTGGAAGGTGCGCAACGATCTCCTCTGGGTCGACATCCTCGGCAATTATAACGAGCTTTGCCTGGCCCCTCTCAACGGCCTTTGTGGTCTCGTTGGTTCCCTTCCTTATCTTTCCAGTGTCCCTTGCTATTTCTACAGCCTGAAGGGCCTTCTCTGCGAGCTCTTTTGGAACCTCAAACTTAACATAGCTTGGCTTGGCCATCATCCATCCCTCCTTCAGTCATCGTTCATCTGTCGAGCTTGGTTGAGGTGGAGAATTTAAAAGGCTTGTGGTTCCCCAGGAACGTTTTTAAAGACTGAGTATTTTTCAGGCTTAGGGATCAACGTGAAGAAGGTTTGGAAGTACTTTCCCGGGACATTTACACTTCTCATCCTTATAACGATAGTATTCGCCTACGAAGTTGTTA
>QMUI01000142.1 GCA_003660485.1 Thermococci archaeon
AAATTGTAAAAGACGTAATGAATGGAAAGCTTGATATCCAAGATATTAACGAAGAATTGCTCAAAAAGTACCTTTATATCCCTAATATGCCAGATCCAGATATAGTAATAAGGACTGGAGGTGAAGTCAGGATAAGCAACTTTCTTCTGTACCAAATAGCTTATAGCGAGTTGTTCTTCGTTGATGTGTACTTCCCAGAATTCAGGAAAATAGACTTCCTTAGAATAATCCGAGAATACCAAAAAAGAGAGAGAAGGTTTGGTCGCTAGTCCTCGCCTTTTTCCTTGTAACCTCCACAAAATTCTGGAAAAAGTTCTTCTAAGAACTGCCTCACTCTCTCTTTTGACAGTTTAAACTGTCTTATCTTTATAATTCCTTTTTCTTGGGCCTCTTTTAGTAGCATTTCTGTTACTTTGTTAGGATACATCTCCTCGTATACTATCTCTTTTATTCCAGCGTTTATAAGGAGCTTGAAGCAAGTGTCACAGGGAAAGTGAGTCACATATAGTGTTGCTCCTTCAAGGCTTATCCCTTTTCTTGCGGCCATTGCTATTACATTCTGTTCTGCATGAACTGCCCTATGGCAGTGGCCATCAACTAAAATACACCCTACATCTATACAATGATCCATATTCCTTGGAGCCCCATTGTACCCAGTTGCAAGGATATATCCATCTTTTACTGCTACTGCCCCTACTCTTAATCTTGGGCAAGTGGCTCTCAAGGAAACAAGCTTTGCTATAAGCATAAAGTATTCATCTTTTGTTGGTCGAATTTTCTTAATTTTTTCTGCTTTTTCTTTGTCTAAGAATATCTCTGTTGTCATGTTTTTTACTCAAAATGCACCCCTTATAAAAGTTAATTGAACTCGAATATCCTATTGTACATATCTACGATTGCCATTATTCTTGCTATCCTTTCTTCATATGTCGGATGTGTGCTAATTAATGTAGCTATATTAAGCCTTTCATCCTTTTTTCTGTTTATTTGTGGTTGTATGGTTGGTAGAGGAATATCTTTTGAACTTATCATTGCTTCATAGTATTTAAGTTCCTCAAGTGCATTTTTCAGGGCATATGGAATCTCAGCTATCCTTATTGCAACATTATCGGCCATGAATTCTCTTTTCCTTAAGAACTTGTGGAGTGATAGTAAATAAGCAAAAAACGTTATCAAGCTTATTAGTTTTGTATAGAATGAGGATCCAAACATAATTACTGCGGCTGATAGCACTCCTATTCCATATTGTCCATATTTAGAGATTGGGAATAATATTGTATCGGCATTCTTAATGTGGCCTATCTCATGTGCTGCAACAGCTAGTATCTCATCCTCACTTAGAACTTCAAACAGCCCAGCTGAGAGAACTATTGAGTTCTTGAATGAGTATGCAGTTGGTATTGGGGAGTCTTCTACGTAGATAGTTGGCATTGGGATCCTAGCCCTATTCGCCATCCTTGCTATCCCATCATAAAGCCAGGGCATATCCTCCCACTGGATTTTTGAATACCTATCTTTTGGAAGTTTTAATCTTAAGGATAGCTTATAAGTTAAATACAACCAAATTAGCACACCAAGAGACAAAAATAACCCAATTTTTTTGAGTGATATTACTGTCATTATGACTTGAAGCAGGAATATCAGGTATAGCATCTCCTATCACTTCTTAATTTTTGAAAGATATGCATACGTGGCTTCCCTAAAGTTTGCTATTAGTGATTCTATTATTTTCTCAACAATTTTCCTTTCGAATTCCTCCCTAGTTGTTGTCACGCTATATATATATCGTATTCCCCCTCTGCCTCTTTCCATTCTCCTTTTTAATAGGCCTTTTTCACATAATCTGTTCATTAAAATGCTGACCGTAGACCTTCTTAGCTCGGGATATTTTTTCTTTAAATAGTCATAAACTTCTCCGGCTGTTGCTTCTCGTACCTCCCACATGTATTCCATTATCTCAGCTTCTAGTGAGGGAAGAACTGCTTTTATTCCTTTCTGGTTTAGTTTAAATTCTCTAGGTTCCATCATAATCCCTCCGATACCATTTTGGTTATTAAGTAAAACAAAATTAAGGTTTTCGCTTCAATAGATCCTCTATCTCTTTCAGTTTTATTCCAATTTCTCTATTGAGATCTGTTATCTCCCTTTCTATTTTGTCTATGTCAAGGTACAGTTTGAACATTAAAAGGTACGCAAGTCCTATCATTGAAACAAATAATGCATCCAGCCCTCTGCCAAGGCCTAGTATCCTTTTTATTTTCATAGATATTTCCACTGGCGCCAGGGATACTATCAACAATATCACAAGAAATAATTCCCAGGCTATAAAGTCAGATAATTCCAACTTTTGGCTTCTAAATTTGAGGAATACGTAAATTATTAGTCCAAGTATAGTAAACAACGCTATGTATTGAATTGTATACACTTTAGTCACCTCCTAAACGCGTCTAAGAGTAAGTTAAGGGCAATCTTTATACCTTCCATGATGTTAGTTCCTTTCTTTATTGAGTATTCGGTATATATGGCCTTTATTGGCACTTCCACTATCCTACATTTATTCTTAGAGGCCTTAACTATTATCTCGCTTGACACAGCGTACCTATCACATGTAATCCTAATCTTCTCTGCACACTTTGCAGAAATTGCCCTTAATCCACTTTGGGTATCCGAAATGTATTTCATGGCAAAGAATGCGGTGATTACATTTAAACCAAAATTGCCTATCCTCTTAATTAGGGGCATCTGGGATATGTCACCTTTCAACCTACTTCCTATTGCGAGATCGGCTTTTTCTTCCACTACCGGTTTCATGACTCTCAGTGCGTCTTCAACTAAGTGTTGCCCATCAGCATCAAACGTTACAATTATCCTTGCGTTCTTTTTTAATGCATAGGCTATACCAGTTCCAAGGGCTCCACCAAGTCCCCTGTTTATTAAGTGGGTAATAACGTTAACGCCCTTAGACTTTGCTATTTTTTCTGTTCTATCTGAACTCCCGTCATTAACCACTATTATCCTGTCTGGTGGGAACACTTCGAGAAGTTCGTCGAGGACTTTTCCAATTGTTTTCTCTTCATTATAAGCTGGAACAACAACGTAAGTGCCTAAAAGGTTCATAATTATGTTCTCTAACTCATCTAAGGATTTTCCTTCGTACTTGACTCCTTTGAACTCTACGAAGTATTCACCAACGAAAGGTAAGTTTTCTCCATCTTCGATGTCTATCCCTAAGGTAGTGAGAAAGCTAGTTAAGCTTTCCTCACATCTTACCTTTTCCAGCCTCACGTTCCCTTCACCATGCCAAACCTTTATAAATTGGCTAAATTTTTAAACGTTTGTGCGCGTGAGGTGAGGAAAATGACTCAGCGTGACGCTCAACTTTATGAATTGAAGAAGAAAATTGAGGAGCTTAAAAAGATTAGGGGAAGAGGAACGGAGTTAATCTCACTCTATATTCCTGCCGGTTACGACATAAGCAAGGTCATGCAACAACTTAGGGAGGAGTATAGTACAGCTCAGAACATAAAGTCGAAGACAACAAGGAAGAATGTGCTTGGAGCCCTTGAAAGAGCGATGCAGCACCTTAAACTTTACAAACAAACCCCGGAGAACGGATTAGCTTTATTCGTTGGAAACGTGAGTGAAATGGAGGGGGTTACGGACATAAGGCTTTGGGCTATAATCCCCCCAGAGCCCCTGAACGTTAGGCTCTATCGATGTGATCAGACTTTTGTCACGGAACCCCTTGAGGAGATGCTCAGGGTTAAGGATGCTTACGGCTTAATTACGGTCGAAAAGAACGAGGCAACGATAGGACTTCTCAGGGGCAAGAGAATTGAAGTTCTTGATGAGCTAACGTCCAACGTCCCAAGAAAGACCAGGGCGGGCGGTCAGTCAGCTCGAAGAAATGAGAGCATCAGGGAGCAGGATACTCATAAGTTCATGAAGCGAATTGGAGAGCAGGCAAACAGGGACTGCCTTCCACTGCTACAGAAAACCGAGC
>QMUI01000143.1 GCA_003660485.1 Thermococci archaeon
GATATTCGGGGCTGAGGTAGTTAAGGGGCCAAACGATCCTGGGGAGCTTGCCAAGCTTGTGACTCAAGGTTCAGTGGTTTTCTTCTGCAACCCCAATAATCCGGATGGGAAATTCTACAGGGGTAGGGAGCTGAAGCCTTTAATTGATGCCGTTGAAGATACAAGTTCCCTGTTAATCTTAGATGAGGCCTTCATAGACTTCGTTAAAAGGCCAGAAAGCCCCGAAGGGGAGAGCATAGTGAAGCTGAGGACGTTCACAAAGAGCTACGGGCTACCTGGGATTAGGGTGGGCTACGTCATCGGATTCCCGGAGTACTTCAGGAGCGTCAGGATGCCTTGGAGCATAGGCTCCACGGGAGTTGCCTTCCTTGAGTTCCTGCTTGAGGATGGGTTTGAGCACCTGAAGAGGACAATGCCCCTAATATGGAAGGAGAAATCTCGGCTGGAGAGGGAACTGGGAGTTAGGAGTGATGCTAACTTCTTCATAATGAGGGTTGGAAACGCTAGGGAATTCGTCGAGAGGGTTAAGTCTAGGGGCATCTTGGTTAGGGACTGCAGTAGCTTCGGCCTTCCAGAATTCGTAAGGTTCTCCGTTAGGAGGCCTGAGGAGAACGATGTTCTCCTTAAGATTTTGAAAGAGGTTATTCAATGTACCTAGCTTTAATCCCGAGTTTGAGTGCAACATCCCATTGCCTTTCATCACTTGTTAAAAGGGGGACTCCATATCTCTTCGCCTGGGCTAAATAGAGGGCATCATAAATAGGAATCCTCTCGCTCATTGATATGTCCATTGCCATGCCAAGGTAATTCTCGAACGGTTCAAAAATCACCACATCCTCCCTGAGCTTTTTCAAGGCGGTAAATATTATTTCGACTTCTTTTCTAGAAATCCTCTTGTATAGGGTGTGATGTTTCCAAATAGCATTTGAGATTTCAGCTAAGGCCAATGTTAAGGAATAGGGTTCATCTAGGAGGTATCCTCTAACTTTCTCCCAGTTTTCCTCCCTTAGTATGTACTTGGCAAGGGAAGATGCATCAATTACTATCACGATCCTCCCTCACGTATCTTTTTGCAGTTCCTTTTTCGGCTTTTGGAAGGTTTGAGAGCATTGCATCAATTTCCTCCAATGCTTTCCTCCTTTTGTACTCCCTGACCTTGGCCTCAATAAACTTCCTAATCTCCTCACTCCAGTTAATGTCAACTTCCTTCATGCTTTTCTTGAGCTTCTTTGGGATCCTAAAACTAACAACTTCCATAATACGACACCTGAATACATAATTGAATTACATATATATAAACATTTTTGTATCACAACCTGTCCCTTTTTACGGGAGTGCAAAATGTTTCGGGCAGATTTTAAGGCCAAAGATATTTAAAGATGGAGTTTTATTCATGCACATGTACGAGCTTTATACGGTCTTGGCTAAGTATTACGACTCAATATACAGGAGGAGGGCCCAGGAGATATCGAGGGAAGTTGACTTCCTTGAGGAGGTCTTCAGGGAAGACGCTAAGAGGGAAGTTCGAGATGTTTTGGATTTGGCTTGTGGAACGGGAATACCAACAGTTGAACTCGCTAATAGAGGTTACAACGTTACCGGCATTGACCTCCACGAGGAGATGCTTGAAGTTGCCCGCAGGAAAACAG
Organism: Thermococci archaeon; assembly: GCA_003660485.1. Lineage (GTDB taxonomy): Archaea > Methanobacteriota_B > Thermococci > Thermococcales > Thermococcaceae > Pyrococcus. The sequence goes on from QMUI01000143.1 coordinate 1,650, forward strand.
ATAAGGTCAAGTTCATTCAAGGAAATGCCCTTGAGATTAACTTCAGGGAAGAGTTCGATGCTGTAACGATGCTCTTCTCGAGCATCACCTATTTTAACGAGGAGGAGCTAATGGTACTGTTTAGAAAAGTTCATGAAGCTCTAAGGCCGGGCGGAGTGTTCGTAGCTGACTTCCCCCAGTGGTTCGTGGTGAGGAATCTGGGCCCCTTCGTGTGGGACGAGGTTCATGGGAAGGAGAGGCTTATAATCACGGACTGGAGGGAGGTTTTGCCTGGAGTGCAGAAGGTTAGGTTCAAGAGACTCGTGCAGATTTTAAGGCCGAACGGTGAAGTTAGGGCATTCTTCGTTAACGATGGGCTCAATATATACACTCCCAGGGAGATTAGACTTCTGGGAGGGGAGGTCTTTGGGGAAGTGAAGGTGTACTCTGACTATGAAAGGAAGCTCAAGGAGAACGCTAAGAGGTTCTGGGCCGTTATGGTCAAGTGACTCACTGAGTGAGAAGGAGCTTATAGCTATTTAGTCAAAATGTTTTTATTTACTGATTGATTTACCTAGTCTTAGTGGGAGGTATGCAGGAGATAGAGAAAGTTGTTTGGGAATTTCCTCTCTTTAAGACTTACGAGGAAAAGGAGAAGTTTTTTAAGGTATTGGGGTTACTCGTTTCTCACCAAATAACATTTGAAAAAGCTGCTGAACTTCTCAAGCTTGATAGGGAAAAGCTGGCATTTCTTTTAGATCTACTTGGAGTTGAATACTCATTTTTAGATGAGGAAGAGGCCAAATTAGAAAAAGAGGCTGTCAAAAGGCTCTTGGAGGAGCTGGGAAGTGAAGGCAATCTTTAATACATCGCCTCTAATCTCTTTAGGAAAGCTGGGATATCTAGACAAAATTTTTGGAATCTTTAGCGATGTTATTATCCCGAAGGCAGTTTATGAAGAAGTTATGGTAAAGAATGACGAAGTTTCAAAGAAAATTAGGGAATTAGTTAAGACAGGAAAGATCAAAGTTCTTGAAGTAAATGCGGAGAATATCCCAGGCTTGCACAGAGGAGAAATCGAAGCGATTGTTCTGGCAAAGATAAATAATTGCTGGGTAGTTTTGGACGATTTAAAAGCTAGAAAAGTTGCTAGGGGTGAAAATGTTAAAGTCATCGGAACGCTGGGTATCTTAAGGCTTCTAAAAGATCTTGGCTTAGTCGAGTTTGAACCTAAAGAGCTTTTTAAAGAGCTAACTAAAGTTGGCTTTAGAATCAAAAAAGAACTGTTCTTTGAAATTCTTGGGGAGCAATCTTGAAAAAATCTTAATTACCCTTGCCCTTCAGGGTGGGGATACAGTAAACTGCCTAGCGGGCCTTGAATCAGCGAAAACCCTTCTTAGAATGGGTTTTGCGTGTCCTCCCGTTATTGGGAGGATGGTGCTGTTAGGCGTCCTCTCAACCGATAACCCCGAGCCCGGTTGGGCGGGGAGAGGTGACTTTAGGCCGGGCCCGCAGGCTGAACAAAGGTGATGTGTCCGCTATAACGGCGATGCGATAACTTCAAGAAAATCGACTTCCTTAAAGTCTTCATCGAAGGTAGCTATTCTCTTAATCCCGTAATATTTGCAGGTGGCAACTATTATTGCATCGTTGGTTAAAAGAGCGTATTTCTCCCCAATTTCTGCAGATAACCTTAGTATCTCCCAGTTGATTTCAACTACCCTCAAGAGGCCATTCTTTATCAGTTGCTCGATCGATTCTCTGACTTTTCCATAAACCCAGGCATATCTATCCAAGTGCTTTTTGAGATCATAAACACCCTTCAATCCATCCCGAATGGCTAATGTAAACATAACTTTGTATACTGTTTCAGAGAAAACGATTGGGTTTATAACTAAGGTAAACCCTCTTTCAATCAACGACTTCACTAATGCCTTTGCTCTCTCATCACCGAGGTTTAATCCTACCAGAACAGAAGAATCTACAAAGACTTCAGAGTGATTCATAATAAGCCTCCTTAAGCCTCTTATAATCTATGCCCTCAACTTTCTCGATAACCATGGAATCCAAGATTTTCTCAACATCTATTATCTTGATGATGACCTTTGAGTGCTCTTTGAGCTTTAGCTTTTTCAGGGGCTTTAACACTCCACCCTCATAAATTGCCTCAATAACTTGCACAACTCCCACCATGAGGAATTCTATCATTGGGAGATTTAAGGTTTTGGGGCGTTCTTCGTTAACGATGAGCTCAATATATACACTCCCAGGGAGATTAGACTTCTGGGAGGGGAGGTCTTTGGGGAAGTGAAGGTGTACTCTGACTATGAAAGGAAGCTCAAGGAGAACGCTAAGAGGTTCTGGGC
>QMUI01000144.1 GCA_003660485.1 Thermococci archaeon
ATATCCGTTTATGTGGATAGATGGAGGAATCAACAAGTCTACAACCTTTACATCCCTAAGGAACGGAATCAGTCTTATTCCTTCCCTTATATCCATTCCCTCGAAGAATGGGTTTATCGTAGGTAGGATTATAAAATTTCCAGCTTTAACAAAGCACTTTACTCTTCTCTTGACTCCTCTCAGAGAAATAATTGCAGTTGGATGGATATGTCCCAGGAAGGCCCTCTTGAACTTCACATCCGGTAGGGATCTATGACCATGCATAAAAAGTGTCTCATTTAGCAAGTAGTACTCAACGACAGATACATTATCGAACTTTTCCGTTACCTCCTCAATCCTACCGTCGTGGTTTCCTTTCGTTATTATGATCCTGTAATCTTTCAGCATGCTGAAAAACTCTAGCAGTACTCTCCGCGTGTACTCTCTAAGGCTCAGATCTTCTTTGACATCCCCAAGGATAATAACGAGATCAGGATCCTCAGAAATTATGAATTTCGCAAGTTTCCTCTCAAACCTGCTCCTGACGTTTATCCCCCTAAATGGCTCAAATCCGAGGTGAGGATCCGCAAAAATAAGGGTTTTGCCTTGAGGGCTTTCAAATTCAAAAGAATATAAGAAAAGCTCCATGTTAGATTAGCCCTCTCTCTTTCTTTCTCTGCCTCTTTAATCTTCTAATTCTCTTCTTGATCCACTTCCACCTCATCCTACCCTTCTTTTTCCATTTCCTTGGTCTCCTCTTCATGAACGTCACCCCCTTATTCTCTCATTTCTAGCCCATGAGGCTTAATTTTTAAGTTTTATTAATGCAAATGTAAAGCGAAGTTATTTAACGTTTTTTGACGAAATAATGGCTTAAATGCCTTAGATAATAGAATGCGATATATAATGCCATTATTTTACGGAATGGTTTAATTTAACGATGTCATCTTGTCGAAAGATCCACAATATCCGAAAGCACGAATCCACAAACCTTAATTAGAACATTTGTTGTAAGCTCTTTCGGTGAGAACATGGTTAAGGTTGGGTTTGTCCAAATGAATCCTGAGCTTTTATCCCTCGATAAGAACTACTCCAAGGCCGAGAAACTAATAAGAGAGGCGAAGAAATTAGGAGCTCAATTGGTCGTATTGCCTGAATTGTTTGACACTGGATACAACTTTGAGACTAGAGAGGAGGTTTTTGAAGTTGCTCAGCCAATTCCTGAGGGAGAAACTACAAGTTTTCTCATGGATGTTGCCTGGGATCTGGAGATATATATTATAGCTGGTACTGCAGAGAAAGATGGAAGGAATCTATACAATTCTGCAGTCGTGGTTGGTCCAAGAGGATATCTTGGGAAATATAGGAAAGTTCACTTGTTTTATCGGGAAAAGTACTTTTTCGAGCCCGGGAATCTCGGATTTCGAGTGTTTGATCTCGGCTTCTTAAAGGTAGGAGTCATGATATGTTTCGACTGGTTCTTTCCCGAATCTGCTCGAACACTTGCGCTGAAAGGGGCAGATGTCATAGCACATCCCGCTAACCTGGTAATGCCCTATGCCCCAAGGGCCATGCCCATTAGGGCACTAGAAAATAGAGTGTACACAATAACTGCCGACAGGGTTGGCGAAGAGAGGGGTCTTAAGTTCATTGGCAAGAGCCTAATAGCCTCTCCCAGAGCGGAAATCCTTGCCATGGCTTCTGAAACTGAGGAAGAGGTTGGGGTTGTCGATATAGACCTAAGCATTGCGAGGAACAAAAGGCTCAACGAGCTTAACGATATATTCAAGGATAGGAGACCAGACTACTATTTCATCTAACCTCCTCCCCGCTCTAAAGGGTGAGACTTTCAAAAGAAAATGTAATCGCCTTACAAAAAATTACGTCAAGCACGCAAAAGAGATGGAGTGAGGAGGGAGTTCTAAAAAGCCAATAGGCGGAGTACATGACCTCAGTTATGACTTTGGCTGGTGATATAATTGCAACTGGCACTCTCTGGTGTTGGGCCACTAACTGCAAGGGTATAGGAATAAAATAGAAGCTTGGATAGAAGGAATAAGGAGGATGTGGTAGCTGAGGGCTCCATACTTTGTTAAAAATTTTCGGTAAAATTATTTTTCACGTGAACTCACTTCTACACTTTTTTGTATAATTGTGCTCAAGTATGCATTTGATCGTTTTCTTGCAATCAGTGAAGTTTATATTTTACATATAGCAATCTATATTATCTCCGAAAAACTATCAATATTTGGTGGTGATCATGAAGAAGAGCGAAGCTCTTGCTATATTAGTAGGAACGCAAATTGGGGCGGGAGTTTTAGGTTTACCCTATGCAACGAGCGAAGTTGGGTTAGTTCCTGCTTTAGCAGTTTTAATTGGAGTAATGCTTCTCATGCTGTTCACGGCTTATATAGTCCTTGACCTCTCCGCGAAGATGAATGGGGCCCAAATGAGCACAATAGCTCAGAGAGTGCTAGGTAAGCCCGGTGGGTGGATAATGCTTATCAGCATTACTATAATGAGCTTTGGAGCTCTACTCGCCTACATCTCAGGGATGGGTGGAGTTCTAAATGGACTCTTTGGGATTAATGAGAAGCTCGGTGCAGTGCTGTTCTGGCTCTTTGCGAGCTTGATAGTGTACGTTGGGATAGAAATGAGCGGGAAGAGTGAACTCGCAATGAGCTTGGCTATGTTGGTGCTCTTTCTTCTTGTGGCAATCCTACTGCTACCGAAGGGTGATATTCATAAAGCTATGTACTTCAACCGTGAAGGCCTTTGGAAAATCATAGGAGTTTCGATATTTGCCCTGGGGTGCCACAGTATAATTCCCGATGTCTACAAATCCTTGGGCAACTATAGAGAAATGAAGAAGATTGTCTTGTTAGCATTCCTAATACCAACAGCTGTGTATGCACTGTTTATGACATCCTTCCTAATAGTGTTTGGAAAGGAAACTCCTCAAATAGCCACTCAGGCACTAGCCTCACTGTACGGTAGCTTTGGGAATATAGTGGGCAATCTCATCCCCCTCTTTGCTATCACAACAAGCTACATAGGTATAGGCCTTGCCCAGTTAAGCAACCTCCAAGAATTCCTTAAGCTTCCTAGGAATGTTGCCTTCACCCTTACCGTTGTTCCTCCTCTGGTAGTGTACCTCTTGGGAATGGGAGACTTCGTCAGTGTGCTTGGAATTGCAGGAGATACTGGAGATTTAATGGCATTCATAATCCTTCCAATAGTGATTTATATAACAACCAGACTACTGCCAATAGGAAGTGAGGAAGCTGAAGCTACTTGACTACGTAGCAGTGAACATTTAACCCTCCGTGTCCTATGATCCTATGGTGAACAACTCTGAAACCGTTCTCCTCTATAGCCCTTTCAATTTCCCTCTTTTCAGTTGTTATGAACACCCCTCTCCCATCAAGAACCTTTGCCAGCTCAGAGAAGAACTTCATATAGAGCTCTGGGATCATGCTTTTCCTACCTATCTTCAGGCCATACGGGAGATTGCTTACGACGGTATTAATACTATCAACGTACGAGCTGAGCTTGGTTGCATCACCCAAGATAAATTCAATTTTGTTGTAAACGCCTGCTGAAAGGGCGTTCATTTTTGCTCCAATTAGATGCTTTTTAAATTTCTCAAGGCATATTATCCTATCTTCATATCCCCTCAGTGCTAGCTCTATAGGTATCGTTCCAGAGCCACAGAATGGATCTATAAATGTGCCTTCAGGTTCTGCTAACTCAATTAATGCGTTTGCAATGCTTGCCTTTAGGTGAGCTGGGTGATCATAGACACGCCATGGTCTTCTGTGGAGAGAATGATCCCCCGTAACATCTATCCCCAAGATAAAAGTTCTTCCAATAAGTTCAGCCCTGAATATTACAGAAGGATAATCTAAGTTCACAATTGCATCAGTTTTATTTTGAATGATTTTTCCAACGACTTTTGCTATATCAATGCTTGTAAATTCATGTTCCCCA
>QMUI01000145.1 GCA_003660485.1 Thermococci archaeon
AACGACTCTCTTGCCACCGTCACTTAGGTTCCATATGTATAAATCTCCTCCTGCATAGAGGTACAAGCTACTGTCAGTGAAAGCAACGGGCCATCCAAAGCTCTCATATCCAGATAGAAAGAGCCACTCTCCAGTATATGAATCCACGTACCATGTAAGGCCTTCAAGCTTTATGGGATTTTCCCGGGTTGCTATGTATGAAAAACTCTCTCCGGGAGATGATGGGTAGTAATAACCGAGAAAAGATCCGTTTTCCGAGTACAGTGGAATTGGTTCTCCAGAATAGAGGGCATCTGTAAGGGTTAGGCTCGTGTTATGGTAGATGTACCACGTCCCGTTCCAGCCCAGAGACATTGAAAAGCTTTTGGTTTCAATGAGCTTTAGCTTAAACATGCTCAACAGTGTTCTGTTAATCGTGTAGTTTCCCCACCTTATAATAAGGAGGGTACCGTTAAAATAATCGAGCCAGATGTTACCACTTGCAAGCCACCGAGCGCTATCGTTTAGCAAAATGTAGTAGTGATAATAGTAGTGCTTTGACACTGGCTTTGTCCTAATAAATATATAGTCTCTGAAGGCGATTCCGTCCACAAGGCCTTTAACTTTTCCCAGGAAGGTAGGACTACCATTTAAAGAAATCCTATACAGATGGTCTTCTCTATAATCCTCACGAACTAAAACGTAAATGCTACCATTAATAAACGCTAGACCCCAGATAATTTCACCTTCTCGGGGTTTCTTTGTATATATCCTCTTAATTGAACCATTAAAGGGGTTATACAATACTATTTCGTATCTTTCTGCGCTCCTTTGGAGGATCAAGCTATCGTTGATAGTGCCGAGAATGGAATAACTCCCAAACCAGGGAGGAGCAAGCTTAAATCCACTCCCATTATAAAACACATAGGTTGGATACCCGGAAGGTGCACAACCCCGCTGGACATTGCAGTATTCGTCCGTATAAACTCCGATAACTGCAATTCTATCCCCAGAATAGACCTCGCTTATAAGAAACATTGCCCGAACTGGAGAAATTACAGCGAAGATAATGAAAGTTAAGATAAGTAAGTTCTTCTTCATTCACTTCACCGGTCATAACTAGACTTCTTAACTTAAATTATTTTTGTAGTAAGTAAATTGTTTTATTTGGGCTCAAGGTGGGCCTTCTTTATCACTAATTTCCCGGAGAGACCATCCCAAATTCTCTCAGCTTCATCAACAACTATCCTATACTTAAATAGGGGCATATCAAGAACGAAAGTCTCGAACTCACCACCCTCTCCTGCCACATGGACGTTGTACTTATCCCTCAACTTTACGAGCTCATCTATTACGGCATCATCTACTACTCTCCCGAGCCACTCCTGGGTTAAGCCATGAGCTGAAACCCCAACGAACATGAATTTAAAGCCGAGTTTCACGAGCTCTCTCATGTATTCTTCAGGCTCCCTGCCCCAAGCTGGAACATAGACCTTAAGCTCGAGTTCATTGGCTATCCTCTCTATCCTCTCTCTTTGGTACCTGCTTGCAAGAGCTCCGGCAACGACTCCTTCAATTTTAAGTCCTTCGAGGACTCTCTTTAGATCCTCAACTTCCTTCTCTTTCTCTCCCGTGGTGAACCCCTTCACGAGGGGGATTCCAAGGGCCCTAGCCTGCAGGTCAGTGAGGTTTATGTTTGGAGTGTGGTACATATAGCTTTCCTCGTTCTCGCTCACCATCGAAACCAAGAACCTGACATTTAATCCGCTTTTAACAGCCCAATACAAGGCATAATTAGAATCCTTGCCGCCAGAATAGAGGACGGCAACAGAGACATCAGCTAAGCCCACCATTCATCATCCCATCAGGGTCCTGGCTGTTTCATCATTAAAAATTAAAATCACTGGGAGAGCTTGGCGTACTTCTTCTTGAGCCTCTTGCCCTTTGGCTTGCCCCTGCCAAAGAGCCAGCCGTGGGCCTTGTTAACGTGCTTTATGTAGTCCTTTCTCCTCTTGAATACCATCCCACACCTTGGACACCTAAGGAACTCCTCGCCATCCCTATCCTTAACGATGATCGCCTTGAGCCTCACCATTATTAACCCCCGCATGCTTGAGTTGGTGAGTTGCTTATAAATTTTCTCCTCAAGCTTAAAAGTTCAAGGCCCCTATATTGGTTCATGAAACTCATAGTCCTCAACGACAACGTTCCCTCCAAAGGGTTGAAGAATGACTGGGGATGGAGCATTCTAGTGGGTAGAATTCTGTTCGATGCCGACACGAATCCCCTAGTCCTAGCGTACAACTCAAAGGCCTTAGGAGTTGAGCTTAAAGGATTGAAGTTCGCCGTGCTGAGCCACTGGCACTACGATCACTATGGAGGTTTCCCTTATATTGCGGAATTGAATCCTGGGTTAAAGCTCTACGCTCCCCTCGAGGGAATGGCGATGGCCATGAGATGGGGCTTTGATCCGATCCCGGTTACAAGTCCAGGAGAGATAGAAAAGAGAGTTTACACCTCTGGGATCCTCGACAATTTCGAGCATGCTATTGGAATTGAGACGAGCTCAGGCTTAGTAGTTATAGTAGGATGCAGTCATCCTGGAGTGGATAGGCTAACTAAAGCTGTTCTCGATGCCAGCGGTTACAAAAAGGCTTACCTAGTTATAGGAGGCTTTCACTCGCCGCCCCTATGGAGGATAGACAACTTAGCTAAGATGACAGAATTAATAGCTCCAGCCCACTGCTCTGGGGATGTAGCGAAGGAGTACGTAAAGAGGAGGTATGGGGAGAAGTTCGTTGATGTTAGAACTGGAACCGTTATTGAGGTTTAGTTTTCTAGTCCCTATGCTCTTCCCCAGCTCGCCTTCAAAGTCCCAGCTTTGAGACTTTTCATTACGCTCATTGGCGTAGGGCACTTGGATTAGGGCGGCATCTTTGATCCTCAGCTAAGAAATTGGCTTCCTTTCCTCAAGGCATTCCTGTAGTAGATCTCAAGTCTTGGGTTCGGATAGAGACTTTCCCTGGGGATCCAAGAACATTAAGTTTCCATGAGGAACATGGAAAATTCCACCGAAAAGCTCACATAGAGAAGATTTTTGAAAGAGTATCTGACTCCCTTCCTTTATGGGGTTCCCACGGGAAACATCCTCCACACGGTCGCCCGTGATTCATCGGACAGGTTAGTGTCATTGGGCACGGCCAGAGGTGCCCTCTAAGGGAATAAAAAATTTAATATAGCGGGTTTTCCTCCCCGCCCTAAAGGGCGAGGCATTCAACCTACAGAGGAGGCGTGGTGAGAGAACAGACCCGATATTGGACAAAATTATTAAGATGTTGCATCTCCAAGCTTTAAATTATTGAAGAGCCTTTTTCTCCTGAACTTGTCTCCACAGCTCATCAAAGTTCTCAATGACCCTTTGAAGTGCAACCTTTAGATCCCTAGTTCTCGTGAAGAATGCTACTTTGTCACTCTGATCTCTTATCCTTAGGAAGTTGGGACCCATTCTAAACGCCGCTAGAACGTCCACATCCTTCAAAAGCTCAACTATCGCCCTAAACTTCTTGGGATCCCCATGCTCTTCCTCCTCTACCTCCTTTGCTTTATTGATTCTCTTCTCCAGCAACCTGTAGCTGCCGTCCTCGCATACATCATAGATCGCAAAGAAATTTGAGTCCCCATAGTGAGCGTCTATGAGCTTTTCATCATCCTCCATTCCGAACGCAACCTTTAAACACCTCATCTCCACCACCGAAAATTAGGTCAGCCTAACATTTAAAATCCTTTCTATTTACCTATAATTGCCCCTTATCCTCCTTAGTTCTAGGGAGAGGAATGAAGTGCAGTTCCCTCACACTGCATCATTGTAGTGTGAGCCATCACGGCGATTCTGAGCATTCACGGTAGGAACTAAACCCCCGTTA
>QMUI01000146.1 GCA_003660485.1 Thermococci archaeon
CCTCAAAAACCTTGCTAGGAGGACGAGGGTTTCAATAGTCCTGGAGAACTTTAAAGAAAGCGGAGTCATCTTAAAGTAGGTGGTGAGATGCTGTTCGTAATAAGGAAGGGAAGAAAAAAGGGTGAGCTTGAGGCTTTCGTTATTGAAAATCCTCCGGAAAAGATATCTCAAATAAGGAACGTTAAGGCTGATCACGTTTTAAGGTTGATAATGCGTGATAACAGGCTGTTTAAGGTTCTCGAGGGCAGCCAATACAGGAATCCTAAAGAGATCGAAAAGATGCTGAGGAGCTCTAGGATAATCCTAGCAGATGCCCAGGAATGGGAAGAGTACTTCAAGAGAAAGCTCATGAATAAGAACGTTGAAAAGGCAAGTCTATGCAGGCTGTGCTTGATAAGAGGGGAGATAACGGTTCTTACAGAGGGCAGCAGGATAAAGTACAGGGACGAGTACATCTGCGAGCGTTGTGCCGAGGAAGAGCTTAAGGCAGAGCTTAGGATGAGGTTTAATTCAATAGGAATGTTTGAGCAGGCCAAAAAGCTCCTTGAGAAGTTCAGAGATCTAGATAAGGTGCTCTACGCCTTTGATCCAAGATTTGATCCAACAGAGCATCCGGAAGTTACTAAGTGGGACGAGCTCAAGGCCAAGCACGTTAAGGTTGAGAGGATGACCGTCGACCACCTGAACATTCCGGAGAAGTTCAAGGATGTCCTCAAACTTGAGGGAATAAAAGAGCTCTTGCCCGTTCAAGTTCTCGCAGTAAAGAAGGGCCTCCTTGAGGGGGAAAACCTCCTCGTGGTTTCAGCCACGGCGAGCGGCAAAACGCTTATAGGCGAGCTGGCTGGGGTTCCTAAGGCCCTTGAGGGCAAGAAGATGCTATTCTTAGTTCCCTTGGTTGCCCTAGCTAACCAGAAGTACGAGGACTTCAAGAGGAGATATTCCAAGCTCGGTCTTAAGGTGGCGATAAGGGTTGGGATGAGCAGGATTAAGACAAAGGAAGAACCAATAGTTGTTGACACAGGAATAGATGCGGACATAATAGTGGGAACCTACGAGGGGATTGACTACCTCCTGAGGGCTGGAAAGAGAATAAGCAACGTTGGAACGGTGGTTATAGATGAAATCCATATGATAGATGATGAGGAGAGAGGACCCCGTTTAGATGGTCTCATCGCGAGGCTCAGGAGGCTCTATCCAAGAGCTCAGTTCATAGGGCTCTCCGCTACAATTGGAAATCCGGAGGAGCTTGCAAAGTCTCTAGGTATGAAGCTTGTCCTTTACGATGAAAGACCGGTAGATCTAGAGAGGCATATAATAATAGCAAGGAATGAGAGTGAGAAGTGGAGGCACATAGCAAAGCTCTGCAGAGCTGAGGCGATGAGAAAGAGCGAGAAGGGCTTCAAGGGGCAGACGATAGTTTTCACGTTCTCAAGGAAGAGGTGCCACGAGCTTGCTTCATTCCTAACCGGTAAAGGCCTAAAAGCTAAGCCCTACCACTCAGGATTGCCATACAAGCAGAGAAAGATAACGGAAATGGAGTTTCAGGCCCAGATGATAGATGTAGTGGTTACAACAGCAGCCCTGGGAGCTGGAGTTGACTTCCCCGCGAGCCAAGTGATATTTGAAAGCCTCGCCATGGGAAACAAGTGGCTGACCGTGAGGGAGTTCCACCAGATGCTAGGAAGAGCAGGAAGGCCGATGTATCATGAGAAGGGCAAGGTCTATTTAATAGTCGAGCCCGGGAGAAAGTATTCGGCCCAGATGGAAGGGACTGAGGATGAAATAGCCTTAAAGCTACTAACCTCCTCTATAGAACCCGTAGTCGTTGAGTGGGGAGAGGAGCTCGAGGAGGACAATGTTTTGGCTCATGCCTGCGTTTTCAATAATCTCAGGGTCATAGAGGAAGTCCACTCCCTAACGTTAGGGGCCAGCGAAAGTGCCTCTGAAGTGCTTAAGAGGCTCGAGGAGAAGGAGATGATCAGGGTTAAGGGCTCTAGGGTTGAAGTTACGCCCTACGGGAGAGCCGTGAGCATGAGCTTCCTCCTCCCAAGTGAAGCGGAATTCATAAGGGAGAACCTTGGAAAGATAGATCCCCTGGGCATCGCGATAAAGCTCTTCCCCTTCGAGAACGTTTACCTTCCCGGCTTCCTTCAGAGGGAAATAGAATCCGCAGTAAGGGGCAGGATAAGCTCCAACCTGTTCTCCAGTTCATTCGCAGCTGTCCTTGAGGAGCTCGACAAGATAATTCCAGAAATAAGTCCCAATGCGGCGGATAGACTGTTCTTGATATATCAAGACTTCTTCAACTGCCCCGAGCAGGACTGCACGGAGTTTGCAATGGAGAGGATAGCGAGAAAAATCGTGGATCTAAGGATTGAGGGAAGAGAACCCTCAAAGATATCAGAGTACTTCAGGAAAGTCTATGGGCTGATAGTATACCCCGGGGACGTGTTTACTTGGCTAGATGGGATAATCAGAAAGCTTGAGGCTGTAGAAAGGATTGCGAAAGTTTTCAATGCGAGAGATGTCCTCAATGAGGCCTCGCTGATTAGGAGGGAAATTGAGGAGGGAAGAAGGTTTAAAGTCAGTGGTAGAGATAAAATGGTGGGAGGGAGAGGAAGTTGGATGAGGAGCAAAAGAGGAGGACAGTGAAGGAGGGAGATTTCGTTCTTCCTGGGGACTACCTGGGTGTAATAGAGGAGTACCTTCCTGGGGATGGGGTCATAGTCGAGGACGGTAACCTCTATTCGGCAAGGGCCGGCTGGGTTAAGATAGACAAGGACAAGATAGAGATAAGCCTCGAGCCAGCCTCCTCAACACCGCCAATTCCAAAAGTGGGGGACATAGTGTACGCGAGGGTCATAGACGTTAAGCAACAGGCTGTCCTTCTGAGGATGATAAAGATCGAAGGTAGGGATAACAGGGAGATAGCGACATCAAAGCTCGCCGGAATACACATCTCTCAGGTCAAGGACGGCTTCGTTGAGGATTTGAGGAACGAGTTCAAGATAGGGGACATAGTAAGGGCAAAGGTCATAACCGATGAGAAAAGCCCGATCCAGCTGACGACAAAGGATCCCGACCTTGGGGTTGTCTACGCCCTCTGCTCGAAGTGCAGGACTCCGCTAGTTAGAAAGGGCAACCAGCTCGTCTGCCCGAAGTGCGGGAACGTCGAGACGAGAAAGCTTTCCACACTCTACAGGAAGGTGAAACTATGAGGGCCAAGAAGGTCATAGTCATCCACGTGAGGGATGACGTTGAGAAGGAGGAGTTTATGAAGGAAGTTCAGAGATTAAATCTCTCTGCATTCGTCTACATCCACGGCAAGCTAAACTCCCTTAAGGTCAACGTTCAGGGAACCAAGGATGAGATAAGAGAAGCTTTAAGGGCCATTAGGGAGGCCCACAAGAGGGTTAGAGGGAGGCTCTATCCTGACAGACAGGGGCTCTTCACGTACTCTCCAGATGACATATTCAGGGAGGCTAGTGCCAACGTTTCCCTTCCTATTCTGATAAGGACCTTGGAGCTGATGGGGGAGAGGGTCGAAGTAAAGGATGAGTACATAAAGACTTCAATGCCTTGGAGGGAGATCGTCGAGCTCGTGAAGAAGCTCAGCGAGGTCGTGAACCAGATAGCCCTACAGACTACAAGGCAGATTAGGGAGGTAGTTGCTCCGGTTTCGGTGGTTTATGACATCGACCCCGAAGAGCTCCTTGACCTTCTCGTCGATTTGGGGTTGGCAGAGTACAAGGAGGATAAGTTTAAATACGAACTAATAAAGAACAAGGAGCAGGCCTTAGAGGAACTCTTAAGGCACCTTGAGGGTGAGGAGGATGAAGATAGAGGTCATAAAGAAAGAGGAGAA
>QMUI01000147.1 GCA_003660485.1 Thermococci archaeon
CAATCCTAGAACAAGAATTTATGAGGAAATATCCATACTTCTATAAGGTTCTCGTTGAGGAAAGAAATGAGATAATGGCTAAAAATATTATGACGATCGTTGACTCTTTATTAGTGAAAAAAAGGAAAGCCAAAGTTGTGGCGGTTGTTGGTTTAGGACACAAAAAGGGGATAGAACGGCTACTTAGTCGCTATACTCCAAAGCGCTGAGTAGCATGTCCCTGTATAGGTTGATCTTTTTGAACTCTTTTTTGCTAATTGTGTCCATCCTGCTAACTTCCTCATAAAACTCTTCCAGCTCCTTAAGAATTTCCTCAATACTATCAAAGGAGTCATTGGCGATTTTCTTTAATTTGCCCCTCAGAAAAGCCATGACTTCTTTTGGTCTACCGAGATATGCCCAATAAAGTCCTTCTCTGAGAACCGCTTCTAGTATCTCAACGTTCGGTTTCTCCACCCCTCCTTGCCATGTGAGTCACCAAAAGGTGCTCCAGAGCAAGGTATGATATAAGAATTTTCGAAAAATGTTTAGAAAAATGACAAAATTAACTTGTTTCATCATAAACTACTCCAGCAAACTGACCATCGTCCATGGTCACAAAGCTGACTTTTATCTTTTTGCCACTCTTGGGATCAACAATAACGAAGTCGGGCTTCTTAAGGTACTCGCTTGATGGGATCCTCATTACAACGTCATAATGCCTTTTGAGTTCCTTCAAGAAGATTTCCGGGTTCTTCTTAATAACAACCATCTTCCCACCTCCATTATTATCTACTACTTTATAGTATAAAAAAGTTTCCATAGCCATTTGTTAAAAATATGTTAGACAATCAACGAAGAATTAATCTCTCGAAACACCAGCCGCCTTAAAGAGCTCACTTACAACAACAAGTGGGTATAGCTTATATCCCTCTTTGCTTATGTTTTCCATAGCTCCTTCTTCCCTATCAACTACAACGAAGATCCCAACAACTTCTGCCCCATTCTCTTTAAGAACCTTTGCAGCCCTAAGAACGCTCCCTCCTGTTGTTGTGACATCTTCTACTAACAGAACTTTATCTCCTGGCTTTACTTCTCCTTCAATTTGTTTTCCGGTTCCGTGTTCTTTTTTCTTTTTTCTCACAATTAAAAGAGGCTTCTCGGTCTCAAGTGCGAGGGCAGTGGCTATTGGAACGGCCCCAAGCTCTGGCCCTGCAATTTTCTCATATTGTAATCCAAGTTCTTTAGCCTTCTCAGCTATTAGCCTTGCTATAATTTTCAGTGCTTTGGGATTCGTTATTAGCTTCTTAATGTCTATGTAGTAGTTGCTTTCTTTTCCAGATGTCAATATGAAATGTCCAAACTTTATGCATTCCTCTTCGATTATCATTTTTATTAGCTCCCCTTTCATACCATCACCGCAATTTAGTCATCAGAAAAATTTTATAAATGCTCCATTTCAACCAAGCTTGAAACTGGGGGTAAAGACCCCCAAGATTTTGGGAGTAAAAAGGGGCATATTTGGGCTTGTACACACCTATAATATGAGGAGGGGGTTAGTATGGTTCAGAAGGCTCATAGCTTTAGAAGAAAAACTAGAAAAAAGTTAAGGAAGCATCCTAGGAGGAGGGGGCTCCCTCCACTTACGAGGTTCCTTCAGGAGTTTGAAGTGGGACAGAGGGTTCACATAGTAATTGAGCCTAGTTATCACAAGGGTATGCCAGATCCAAGGTTCCATGGCAGGACTGGCACTGTGGTTGGCAAGAGGGGAGATGCTTACATAGTTGAGGTCCCGGATGGCAACAAAGTAAAGACTCTCTTCATTCATCCAGTTCACCTTAGGCCCCAGAAGTGAAGGGCCATGATAGGGAGGAAAAAGCTTGGCCAGAGGTATATTACAATAGCTGAGGCCAAGGAAATACTCCTAAAAAGGCACGAAGAGGGGTTAAAAGCTGGAATAGAGGAGCCCCTATACTATGAGGCAAGACTTGCTCTCGAACATGCAGAAAAGTTTGCCAAGTTACCGGCTGAGAAAGCCAGGGAAGCTGTTAAAGAGCTCATGAAAGAGTTCGAATGGATGAGTGACTGGCTTGCGGCCAAGATAGTGGACATAATGCCCGAGGACACATTCGACCTAAGAGTCATCTTTGCCAAGGAGGAACATCAACCAACCCAAGATGACATGAAGAAGATCCTTGAGATACTTGACAAGTACAGAAGATAATTCCTACGGGTTCTTTCTCTATTCCCTTCTTTATTCTTCCCGTGAATGAAAAGCGTTTTATACTTCCTTAGTTTCTAGTTATGAATGGGTGAGATTGATGGAAATTATGACAATTAGCCTTAAAGTTCCGTTCGACAAAAAAGGTCTCCTCCTAAAGAAGCTTGCGGATGTAATTGAAGGGAAGATTAGGAAAGCAAAATTGCTTCCCCCAGACAAGTTTGGATATAATGAGATAATAATAAACCTTGAAACAAAGAACCCAAGAAAAGTTATAGTGGAAATCTCAAAAGTAGGGAAGGTGGAGTTCTTAAGTCATTAACAAGTTCTCGATGATCTTTACTGCTTCAGCGATTTTCTTTTCTGGTTTCTCGTCACTTCCTGGTAACTCTAGGTTTATCACTACCCTTTCTTCGTTTCCTTCCTCTTCTATCTCGTAGATCTCTGGCTCCTCTATGTCAACACTCTCAAAGAAGGCCTCTAATTCGGGGGTAAGTATCTTTCTGTTACTGCCATAAACCTCAACCCTAACGAGGCTGTCACGGGATGATACTATGACGGCAACCTCGTAATCCCCAATTTTTTTCGTGAACTTTACAGCTTCTCCATATCCAATTGTCTCTTCATTGAAGCCCATCTCACTGAGAGCTCTCCTAATCCTCTCCATTTTACTCTTCATTCTCCTTAAAATCCTCTCCCTAAGCTTAGTGCTCTCCTCAACGGCTCTCTTAATAGCCTCACCAACTTCCTCTATGTCTCCCTCCCAAATACCCACAAGTTTAATTCCAGAACTTGTAGCTCTTATTTCAAGCTCAATCTCGCTAGTATTAAATTCAGAAAGATCATCTATCCTAAGCTCACCAAGGCGTAATATCTCAAATTCAAGCTTAACGGTTCTGCCAAAAGTGCTTCCCCTGAATTTCATGAAGGGCATCACCTAGTGAAGGAGAGGGGAGATTATTTAAAAACGTTGCTAATGAATGAAGTTCGGTGGTGTTCGTGAAAATAGGGAGAGTGGAAAGATACATTCATGAAAAGCTTGAAGAGAATAAGTTGCACTTTGTTTTAATAGACCCCGACGATACTTCTCCTGATGAAGCCTCAAAAATTGCGGAACTTTGTGAGAATGTTGGAGTTGACGCAATAATGGTCGGGGGATCAACTGGAGCTGAAGGAAACGTTCTGGATAATGTAGTTAAGGCAATAAAGGAGAGCTCTTCCCTTCCAGTTATTCTGTTCCCAGGGTCACATGGAGGAATTAGCAAATATGCAGACGCAATATTCTTCATGAGCCTCCTCAACTCAAGGAACCCATTCTTCATTACAGGTGCTCAAGCCCTTGGAGCGTTCACAGTAAAGAAATTTGGATTAGAACCAATTCCAATGGCATATATAATAGTTGAACCTGGGGAAACAGCCGGATGGGTTGGGGATGCGAAACCTATCCCAAGGCACAAGCCAAAGATAGCTGCAGCATATGCACTGGCTGGTCAGTATCTAGGAATGAGATTAGTTTACCTTGAAGCGGGGAGTGGGGCTCCTAAGCCCGTCCCTCCAGAGATGGTTAGGGTGGTAAAGTCAGCTATCGATGTTCCCCTAATCGTTGGGGGAGGGATAAGAAACGGGAATCAGGCAAGAGAACTTGTAAAGGC
>QMUI01000148.1 GCA_003660485.1 Thermococci archaeon
CACCTTCTTCCGAATATAGAACGATATACGTCACAGGTACAAAAGTTGATACCCCAGATGCACCAACTATTAACGAGTTAATACACGTTGATTTAAGGGGAAGGAAGCCAACTAGTCTATACGTCAAAATCGGGAACAAATGGTGGAAAATAGAAATAGTAGGAGGAGAGAATTGGAGAAGACCACCAAAGATAGCATGGAGCACCATACTTCCCGCCGTAGTTGTGTTTCTCTTGGAGCATGGATACACCCCAGAGGACGTAAGGATACCATCGAAAGTCGATTACCTAGACAGGCTGACGAGGAGCTTAGCCAAGGTTCAGGTATATAATGATTTTGGCGCTATAATGCCAAGTGACGGGAACGCCACCCTAAGGTTACTTCAAGAGATAAAGAGAAAAACAGGAGTCGATATAGCGATAGAGATAGATTAGCTTATGCGATAGGCTTCAATATTAACCCCCTTAAATACCCAACTGAGCTTTTCCCCTTCCCTCATCCTCACGTAGAACCTCTTCCACGGCCTAACGAGCTCGAAAGTGTCAAGATCCCTGGGGGTCAGGGTGAAGATGTTCCTCGAGGCTATCATTATCAGCTTTTCTTTAGCCCTGCTCGCTGCAACATTAAGCCTGTTTGGATCGTAGAGGAAGTCCATGACCTTTGAAAGATAGGCCGGATCGCTCGAGGTCATTGAGACTATTATAACGTCCTTCTCCCCGCCCTGGAACCTCTCAACTGTATCAACCTGCACGTCAACCTTAGACCTTATCAGCCTCTTCTGGGCCCTGTAGGGAACGACGACTCCCACACCAACACCTTCCAAGGCGTTAACGATATTCTCCACGAGGGAAGCCTCAAGCTCGTTGACCTTCGTAGATTCTCCCTCCTCATGAACAATCAAGACTACAGGATAATTGGGATCAAGCACAAAGCCCAAGAACTCATCCTTTCCAGCCCTTCTTAATGCATCTAAAACCTCCTTCTTAGGCTTCTTTGCGCTCCTGAGCTCTATCCCATCGAAGGAGTAGAAAAGCTCGGTGTGCAATCTGGCTAAAGTTTGAGGTAGTCTGTAGGTTTCCCTAAGCCTGTACATCGGCAAAAGCTCATCTTTCTTCCCGTTCAGCTTTGGCGGATCCCTACCCAAGATCCTCTTGAACCTCTTAAGCTCCCTCTCGTCGAGCTCTCCCCTGAGGAACCTCACGAAGTTTAAGGCAGAGAGGAAGGGGAGATGTCTCTCTATGGTCTTCCTGTCCTCGAGCTCCCACTCGTGAACCTGTATCGGCTGCATCTGCCTGTGATCACCAACGAGGAGGACTTGACCTTTAGCTTTAGAGGTGGCAAGGAGGAACATGGGGAGATCCATCATGCTGGCCTCGTCCACAACAACCAAATCAACGCCCTTAACGTTCTTGAGCAGCCTATGGGCGGTTTGGGGGGTTGCGAAGAGAATCTCAACCCTTCCACCACCGAAGAGGCTCAGCTGACCTGACGTGAATCTTATTTCTTTGAACACGTAATCAACTTCCACGCCAAGGTCTTTCCTTATGACCTCGATTGCCTCCTCCCCCGAAACTCCCCTGAGCAGGCGGACATCATTTAATAAGGGGAATTTATCATTCAGATCCTGGATCAACTTGTAAGTCCTCAGGAGAACTTCGTTTACGGCCCTATGGGAAAGGCCGGTAACTAGGAAGAGAGCGCTCCTTCCCTTCTTGAGCGTGGCATAGGCCCTCGCGAGTATGGCGGGGGCTAAGGCTCCAGAGGTTTTGCCCGTCCCAGGGGGTCCCTGGAGTGTTACTAACCTATGCCTTACGTCTGAAGCGAAGGCTCTCTGCTCATCGTTCAGGTACTCAATGTTTGCCAAGAACTCCTTAACTAGACCTTCATCCCACAGATCAACGGTAACGTTGACTTCAGCATTATCCTCGTACAGGTTCCTAAGCAAATCGTAGATCACATGATTATTGATGTTCTTAAGGATATCATAGGCCTTAGACATGCCTATGTCATCGATTGCGGGATCTAAGACCAAGTAGTCTCCGGCCCTCACTTTTATACCGTTAATTATCACCTCGCCGTTCCTACACCTATAGCTAAAGTGAGGAAACGTGAACTTCATGTTGCCAACTGATATCAGCTTTATCACGATGTCCCCATGCTTATGATTTATAGCCTCGACTATTCCAAGAGGCATTCTCTTGATTATCTTAGCTGGGTCATCATCACCTAAGCCATTAAGGGGAGTCACGACAACCCAGGAATCTTCATCTATATCGACCAACACCTCATCTGGCGAGTACTTCACAAATCCCTTTTCCCCAGGGATAACGAGTTGACCCCAGACCCTGCACTCTTTACCCTTCTCAACCTTAGTTACCTTGACTATAGCAGTCTTCTCGGAATACGCCCTGACGTCAAGGGGTAGCCTGTAGTACTTCTCAAGAATTCCCTTCCTTGAGTGAAACTCGAGGAGGAGGTACTCCATAAGAACCTTGGCCAAAGAACCATCCTCTATGTCAAAGTTCTCCAACTCGTCCCTCTTAATAGGCTGTTTCTTCACGAACCCGTCCTTGTACCTCTCATCTATCGCCTCTTCTATCGTTGCCATGGCCTCAACTACCTGCCCCAGGATGTCACGAAGGCCCGAGGCTATCTCATCGCTATTGGAGTTGCTCATCTCAACGAGGGCCTTCCAGAACGGCGTGAACGGGAGCTCAGCATCGTCCCTATTTATTACGGGATAGAGGGGATCCCTGAGCGGATCCCACCTAGTAACGCTCTCCAGCTTTCCCAAGTAAAGCTTTCCATCACTCTTCCACGCTAAGATCTTAAAAACGTCCTCGAAGAGCTCATTATCCCTCCATTTGTAGCCGAACTGAATTGATACGGGAATTATTCCAAGGCCCTGGGCAAAGGGAAGAGCGTGCCTCTCTATGAGCTCGTCCGTTAGAATGGAAAAGCCCTCCCAGTCTATTGCTCTTCTCAAGCTTAGGATTGCCCTTATAGGCTTGCTCCACCAAAGGTCGGGATGCCTCCTCAGGGCATCAACTAGGCTCTCCCTCTGGCCCCTCGTGTAGAAGTAAAGGTGGAGATAGATGTCCTCACTGGATGAGAGATCCTTTATGGCATCTATCAGCTCTCTGAAGAACTTTCCGAGCATCTTCTCTTCCTCTTCGAGACCCGTTTGAACATCGATAGGTGCCCCCTCTACGATCTTCGCTATTATCCTCTTGCCTCTGGAACCCTTAACGAGGGCTGAGATGCCAACGAGGGTTTCGGTTATCGGGCTCTTCTGGACGTACATGAAGACCTTAACTAAGTCTTGATAGTACTCTCCCCTTGTCTTGGGAAGGTTGTAGCCCGACCCGGGGATGTAAAGTCTCTCCACCCTTCCACTCCTCTCCGCCAGAACCGCCTGTGCTATCCTTGAAAGCCTAACGATGTTAAGACCTGTCCTCCTCGCTATCTCCTTTACGGCATCCCTGTTCCTCACCTTGGGCTCCCTAAAATCAACGGGACTGTTTGAAGGGAAGGAGAAGAGGTTGGCTAAATCTTGAATGTCTCTAATTCCGTTCTCAACGAACACCCTTTTCTCCCCTGGGGCCACTCCCAGCAACCCAAGATCCCCAGAGGCCAAGGCCTGGGAGAGGCAGAGAGCCTCGAACTGACATGTGGTGCACCTAACGGTTATCCATGGCTCAACTTCCCTGAAGTCCCTCGAAAGTGTATCCTCAATTGTGAACACAAATTCAAGGACGTCATCAGGAAACTTGAGGAAGTTTGTAGGCCAAGGAGCGTTGTCCCTCGTAACTACCGAGAGATATATCTCCCCATCGACAAGCTTCGAGAG
>QMUI01000149.1 GCA_003660485.1 Thermococci archaeon
CTCAACAATTGCTGGCGATGGAGAGTTTTTCATAGGATGCCCAACGTTACAGCTCGTAGTACTCTCTGCAACAACATCTCCAAATACTGAGCTCGTTAGTAGTGACCCAACAAAAAAATACTAATAAAAGTTTCCATCTCACTTAGTATCGCCTCCAATAAGTTGTTACATTTATATTTGCTCATTTAATCTTTATAAATTTTTCTTTTATTCGTCGTAATTTGTTACATTATTAATTAAAAGACAGGAGTAAGGATGACAAAAGACTTAGATTAGACTTCTTAAGTCCCAAAGGAACGTTGTCAGCGTTGTAAATTGCAGGAATCGCTTGTAAATGCAACAAAAATACTTGAACATTCCAAAAAACACTATCTAGACAACAGCCTAAACTTTATCGCTATAACCCCATAGCGGTACTCCTTCCACTTGGGGTACATGTTATGGAACCTCTTTAAGGCCCTCTCAAAGCTTGGCTCGTCGGGAAATATCTTGTCTATTGGTTCCTCTCTAAGGACTTGGCGGAATGTTTCATAGTGCTTGACCTCTAAGACCTCAGCTGGAATAGTATCATTGAATATAATTTTATCCCCCTTCTTCATGCCCTTGAGCTGAGGGTAGGCAACTCTAACTTCAATCTTTTTCTTTCCAGACTTGATCATCTCCAAGTATTCATCCCTAAGGTAGAGGCGGTAAACTCTCATCGCGCTAAACTTCTCAAGTAAAGTTAAAAATGCTATGCTAAGCCTGAGACCTTCAGGATCAACCACCAAAGAATGTCCCCAAAGAAGTAGCTTGTGAGAAAGCCCAAGAATAGGGCTGGAGCAAATGGCATGGCCTTTCTAACCAGGAATTCGTTCTTAAGCTTACCTTCTTTAACTAAAGCACTCAACTTCTCAATCTGTTCCCTTGTTAGGCCCTCAACACTGAATCCAGCTATCTCCTCACCTTCAATACTCTCGTACTTGCCCTCTTTAAGCAACCTTGAGAGCTTCTCGAAGAAGTCCTGCCTGTCCCTAACGATCTTATCACCAACTTTAACTATCCTCTCCCCCAACACATCTCCTTCCCTGAGCTCCTCAACCCTCTTTACATCAACGAGAACTTCCTTTCTTAAGAGCCTAACCGCCGAGAAAAGTAGCTTAAATGCATATAATGTTAAGAAAAGCTTCGCAAGGGGATAAAGGAAAGAGGTACCCAGGAGGTAGAAGCCATAGACTATAGCACCCAAGCCAAGAACATCCCCCACAATCCTCACCTTAGCAAAGATGGCTAGGAGAAGAAAGGTTAGTACCCACCTTATTACCGGATTTATCGTGATGCCAAGGTTTACCTGAATGAACGCAAAGACAACGATTGAGAATGTTATCCATAGGGTAACCTCTACAACTGTCCTTAGGCCTTCCCTGAACAATAGGATCAAATGCTTAACCTTCCCCTTAATTACCAAGCCAAAGAGCGCGTAGATGAACAATAGTGGGAAGATCAAGAGGAGGGAATTGAATAGGATACTCAGGCCATTTAAGGGAAGCATGGTTGAGTAGGGGGCCGGATACCTTACAGAGGGAGGAGCAAAGGGTAGAAGTCCAGAAAATGCGGCAAGTATTATTACATCACCGCTAGCCCATCCTCCCGTATAGTAGAGCAACATTCCCAATAGAACTCCGATAAAAAGGCCTATTATGCCTGAAAAAGCTTGAAGAAGGTTTCCATTCTTTACTCCGAGGATTAGGTAGTACAGTATCCCAATCTCCACTATAGGAATGAAGGGCCCTTTGACTTCATACTCGCAACCTTTCTTTGAACACCACCACTTTGATAGCAAGGAGACCGTGGGGAAGAAGTGCTCCTCATAAATGTAACTTGTTTTTATGTCCGTGTAAGAAGTAACTATCCCCACTAATGTGCCCAGGATTAGGGGGAGCATTACTTCACCTCCGCTGATTATAGGTTCTCAAGTAGTTTTTTGCGCATAACCTTCACGTACTCATCTACCGAATTACTCAGGGTTCTCATACTGTCCATAACTACCCTATACACAATAACCACAAGAATCAGTGTTGCCGCAAGCATTAAAAGGTACTCTATAGCCGTTTGGGACCTCTTCATAATCCCTCAAACTTTATTAGCTGGGGTTAAATATAAGGGTTTTGGAGATCGGAATGAAGCTCATAAAGCAGGGTGCCGAAGCCAAGATTTACCTCGCGGAGTTTTCTGAGCTTTATTTCGATTATCCAATTAGGGTTATTGTGAAGGAGAGGATTAGGAAGAGGTATAGAATAGAAGAGATAGACACCAAGCTGAGGAAGGAGAGGACTATAAGGGAAGCAAGAATACTTCATAGGGCCAAGGAGTTCGGCGTCAACGTTCCCTATGTTTTTGAGGTGGACACGAAAAATATGATAATAGTAATGGAGTACATTGAGGGGGAAAGGCTAAAGGAGCTCCTAGAGAAGATTTCACTTAAAGAAAGGCTTGAAATATGCAGGGAAATTGGAAGACAGATAGGGAAGCTACACGAGGCTGGAATAGTTCACGGCGACCTCACTACTTCAAACATGATAATGAGGGAAGGAAAGATTTATCTCATAGACTTTGGCCTCGCTGAATTCGACGATACTCTGGAGGCCCAGGGGGTTGATCTGCATTTGCTCAAGAGGGCCATGGAGAGCACGCACTACAGGTGGTTTGAGGAGGGATTCAAGGCCATCCTAGAAGGGTACGCCGAGGTCAGGGGGGAGGAGAAGAGGAGAGAAATAGAGGAAAAGATCAGGGAAATAGAACTCAGAGGAAGGTACAGGGAAAGGAGCTGGCTCACGTAGCTATTTCTTTTACCTGCTCTTCATGCTCTCGACTTAACTTGAACTTACCGATGTGCTCCATAAGAATATTAACGAGCCTCTCCAACTCCTTAACGCTCTCCCTAATTTCGTTAAGCGCTCCAGTTTGTTCCTCAGCTGCAGCACTGACTTGCTCAGCCGCGGCAGTGGTTTCTTCGGCACTTGCCGCAAGGTTCTCAAGGAACTTTAGACCTTCCTCAATCTTTTCTCCTTCTTGAATCACCTTCTCCTTGAGTTCCGCAGCTTTAGCTTCCATTTCCTCCATCATATCAGCAATCTGGGTTAGGTAGGTAACACTCTCCCTAATGACTTCAGTTGAAGTTCCAACTACTTCAGCACCTTGCTTAGTTACCTCAACGCTCTCCCCGATCTTGTCGACGATCTGCTTGATCAAGTCCCTTATATCTTCAGCGGCCTTCTTGCTTTCCTCGGCAAGCTTTCTAATTTCATCTGCAACCACTGCGAATCCCTTTCCGGCCTCTCCAGCTCTTGCAGCCTCAATTGCTGCGTTTAGGGCGAGTAGGTTGGTTTGCTCCGCAATGTTGCTTATGACGTTGGTTATGTTCTCGATGTTCTTACCCATCTCTGCAACTCCCCTTACAGTCTCCTCTATCTTGGCCATCATATTCCTTATCTCCTCTATCTGAGTTACTGCCTCCCTTCCCTTCTCTCCACCTTCCTTGGCTAGGCTGGCCATCTCTCTCATTGAAGCCTCGAATTCCTCCATTGTAGACGCGGTCTCCTTACCGATCTCATCAATGTACCTCATCGTATCAGTCATCTTGTTTATGTTCTCCTGCTCCCTCTGGGCTTCAGTACTAACCTGGTTTATGGCCTCCGCGACCTGATTAATTGCATCTGCAACTTGATTGATGTTCTCTCTGATGACTTTGGTGTGGTTCTTGACGTCTATGGCGGCGTTCTTTACGTTTAAGACGAGC
>QMUI01000150.1 GCA_003660485.1 Thermococci archaeon
AGATCAATACATTGGGATCATGTGTCCGACAGACTCATTAGTGCTTAAATTATCCACATATATAGGAGGGAGCACGGAATAGTTTATCTTGACAGCTTCAGCATGGACGAGAGTATGCGGTATCTCAGTGAGGGCTTCGCAGAAGTTGGAATGAGCGTCCAGAAGAAATAGAAGAGGCCATTGAAGTCCTTGATTGCATCGTTGGATGGTTCAGGGAGTATGGGTGGTGTAGGTATCGCGGAAGAACGCATGGTGTCGCAATAGATGAGGTGTTCCAAAAAAGCAAGGTACTCACCTAGATGCCTCAGAATAGCAATGGCAATTTCAGAAGGCTACAATACACGGTCATCAATAAAGACATGTTTATGGTACAACTTTAAGAAACTTAACTCGTTTAAAATCCTCATCGAAGGTTGCTATAGTCTTTATTCCATAGTGCCTGCAAGTTATTGCAATTAATGCGTCATTGGGTAGGAGTTTGTACTTTTTCATGACTTCCCTCCATTCACTGACCTCTTGATAGTCAGGCAAGATCGTAATACCTCTCTCATCAAATAACTCAAATATAATTTTTAAATCCTCCTTAAAGGGTTCGTAACCCTTTTCGGAGATAAACTTTCTTAAATCAAAAGAGCTCTTTATCCCTACCTCTTTTCAGCGAGCTTCCTAATAACAACATAAACAAGTTCATCTAGAACGGTAAATGATGTAACAAGTTCATAAGGCATCTCAATAATCTCTTTTGCTCTTGGACTGAGTTCGGTTTCAAAAAGAAAATTGTAAAATATGTTCGTATCAACAAATATCACATCTGGATCTCCTCTTCTAGTTCTTTTAATTCTTTTGCAGAAGCTTTTCCGAATACCCCATAATACTTGGATACATCTAATTCAATTTTTATTTTGACTTTTTGGCCATCTTTTAGATTTACTTTCTTTAAGGGCTTAAAGACGCCACCTTCATAGACAGCCTCAACAATGATTGGCATTCTTCCCACCACATATATCCTTGTAAGATCTTAATTTAAATTTCTCGATTATCACTCCAGCTTCCATGGGGGAGAGAATTTTTCTCGTTAACTAAAGGCCTCCACCACTCATTTTTAAGATACCACCTCACTATCTTTTTTATCCCCCTCTTCAAGGCTGTACTTAGCCCTCAACTTGAGTTTCCTCCTAGAATCAAGTGAATAGCGCAAGTATGACCCTTAACAAACTCTCTCAAAGAATTATCTGCATGGGAATTCTTAGGATTGTCTTAACAACTTCAAGACCCATTTTCCTTCATCGGTGGATGCTCTACCGTTTCCGCTACCTGTTGTAGTGCAACAGGTGTGGTTGGCCTCGCACTCCTGCCCACATGCTACCAGCCACCCGGGGAGGTCATGGGCCTTAAGGCCGAACGGAAACGGCCCATCTGGAAAGATTACACTAAAACCTCAAAAAACTTACGACCACAAAAACAACAAAAACAAACAAAAAGATACCAACCAGAGAACAGCCTTCACCACAGCTTCTATTGGTATGGGAACCTTTAATCTCATGTAGGCATTAATTTTTGGGAAACTGACAGGGCTGTAGTTGTTGGTACACCTACTTATTGAAGCATTCTAACTCCGCCCCTGAAGGGCGAGGAGGTCAGGTTAGCGTCGACGACAATTTTCATATTCCATCCCTCTCTGCAATCTCCTTCTTAATTTTTCTTGCAAGTTCCATAACATCTTCGTCCGTGAGTTCTGAATTCTCCAAGAGCCTGTCCAAAAGTTCAAGCTTCCTAGCATATTCTCACATTGCTCGCCTAGCGATTTCACTCCACTTGATCTCTCTGTGCTTTTTATTATCCTGTACAGATCATCAGGAACTGAAATTGTATGTTTGGCATCTCAATAACCACATTATGTGAATATACAGAATTTAAATTTTTAGCAAGAAGTGTTGGGAAGGGAGAGTACCTTTGAAGGGGCATCTTAATTCAGAAATAACTCTACGGAGTTCTGGGAGGTTCTCCCTTTAATTTTAATGCCCTAGATTTAAGTGTTTAAGTCTATAAATACTTATCAAGTAGGTCTCAGGAAAATTCGAGAATTCATAGAACAAATCTCTCCTCCAAGAATTCTATCACATCTGCCACTCCAAATTCAACCACGACCTTTCTTGGAGATATGCATGAAACCTATCTACATCCTCCAAGCCCCATACCTACCATCCATTCTCCCGCAGTTCCTCCTTTCCCTTTACTAAGCCGTAAAACTTCTCCCAGCCCTCAAGCCTAAGAAGCTCACCCCTCTCCTCTAAATCTTTCAGGATTTTCTTGGCCTCCCTTTCACTTAAATCCTTCCACTTCACTTCAACGAGCAAGGCCTTCCTCTCCCCTCGTTCAATGCAACGATGTCAACCTCCTCGCTCTTGTACCACCACCTTCCGATCTTCGTAAACCTAAACGGTAGTTTTTGGCCTTGTTCAGCTCAACAAGGAACTCCTTCGCTGTCTCCTCAGTGCGGAGCGAGAAGACCCGTTGAAGGGCATCTTTAACGTCCGCCATTGAAATGGTGCCAACCTCAATGGAGTTCTTGTTCGGATATACTATCGAGAACCACGTCAAGAGCATAGGATCGGCTATCTTGTAGAGGCCCCTCTCCGCCTTCCTGCCCACGGGGAGCTCCCTCTCCACAAAGCCAAGCCTCATGAGGTTCTCAAGGTAGGGGTAGATTTTTCTGCTCTCAACACCTATGTAGTTGACTATCTCCGAGGGCCGTCTTTTTCCCATGGCCATGGCGAGCAGGAGGGAAATCTTGCGAGGAGAAGGTCTGAGAGAAAATAATCAAGTGTGTCCCTCTATGGAAGTTCTTAATTAGCATAGGTACAAGAACTTAATACACATTTCTGTGCAATTCTCATCATTAAAGGCCTTTGAAGGAGAAAAATCCACCATCCTCTCCCAAAAGCTTTGCTTGTAAACCTTTGGTTTCCAATTTTCGGGTTTAAAAACGCTTTTTATCTCAATGATCAACCCTTGATCGAGGGGACAAAAATGAACATGAATACAAACATGTTTACCCCGTACATAATTATGCTCACCCCAGGAGGTGAGAATTGTGAGGTACGTTAAGCTACCCAAGGAAAATATATACACATTCCTCGAAAGGCTTAAGGATTGGGGTAAGCTCTATGCCCCAGTCAAGATCTCAGATAAGTTCTACGACTTCAGAGAGATAGACGACGTGAGGAAAGTTGAGTTCCACTACACAAGGACGATAATGCCCCCAAAGAAGTTCTTCTTCAAGCCCAGGGAAAAGCTGTTCACGTTCGACCTCGAGAAGGTGGAGTACAATGAAGTCATTGAGGATGTGGAACCCTTCGTCCTCTTCGGAGTTCACGCCTGTGACATCTACGGTCTGAAGATCCTCGACACGGTGTACTTAGACGAGTTGCCCGACAAGTACTACAAGGTTCGCAGGGAGAAGGGGATAATTATTGGAATAAGCTGTATGCCCGATGAGTACTGCTTCTGCAACCTTAGGGAAACTGACTTCGCCGATGACGGCTTCGATCTCTTCCTCCACGAGTTACCAGATGGTTGGCTCGTCAGGGTGGGAACGCCAACGGGCCACAGGATAGTTGACAAGAACATAAAGCTGTTCGAGAAGGTTACGGACAAGGACATCTGCGCATTTAGGGAGTTTGAGAAGAAGAGACATCAGGCATTTAAGTACCACGAGGACTGGGGTAACCTCCGCTACCTCTTGGAGCTTGAGATGGAGCACCCG
>QMUI01000151.1 GCA_003660485.1 Thermococci archaeon
AGCCCTCCATGGACGTCATTTTCATTGCTATCGCCATTCCAAGGCCGGAAACTGCTACTCCTACGAGGAATGCCAATGCAAGTGTAGGCAGAACCCCTGAAACTTTTAGGTCGGCTATCGTGAAGCTCAGGATTAATATTATAGTCCCTTGGATAAGGGCCGTTAATGCTCCTCCAATGCTCCTCCCAATTATTGCCTCAACCCTTGATGCTGGAGCTACAAGCAACTCCTTGAGGAATCCGAACTGTCTGTCCCATATGACTGTTATCCCCTGCATGAAGCCCATGTTGAAAACCGTCATTGCCACTATTCCTGGGACGAGGTAAGTCATGTAGTCGACTCCTCCAAAGATCATTCTTGCCCCAGGGAAGTTGAATGCACCAGCCCATCCCTTTCCGAAGAATATGAGCCATATAAGCGGATTTAACAGGGAGCCAATAACCCTCGCCCTTGAGCGTATGAACCTCTTAAGCTCCCTATAGATCATTGTAGCGAGAACCCTCATCTTATTCACCTCCTCATTCTGCCCCTCATAATCCCTCTAGCAACATTCTGCTCTCCACCCTCGTCCCTGATCTCCCTTCCAGTTAAGTGCAGGAAGACATCGTTTAGGGTCGGCCTGTGGTACGTAACCTCGAGGATCTTAACTCCTGACCTTTGGGCAAGCTCAAACAGCTTTGGCAAAGCCTCAGTTGCGTTTTCAACGTCTATCCTAACCCTACCATCTGGAAGAAGCTTGCATCCCCTTATGAAATCAGCTTTTAGGCATTTTAATTCCTCTTTTGGACTTTCGAGTCTGAGGTAGATGATGTCGTTTCCAACGAGCTTCTTTAGCTCCTCGGCCGTGCCCTCCGCTATTATCTTTCCATGGTCTATGATCGCTATCTTATCTGCTAATTGCTCGGCTTCATCCATGTAGTGGGTTGTTAGGAATATCGTCATGTCATGCTCTTCCTTCATCGTTTTTATGTAGTCCCAAATGCGAGCCCTTGTTTGGGGATCTAGGCCTATCGTGGGCTCGTCCAAGAATAATATCTCGGGCTCGTGAAGTAAGGCCCTAGCGATTTCGAGCCTTCTCTGCATCCCTCCGGAGAAGTACTTGACAGGCCTATCCTTGAACTTCCACAGCTCAACGAACTTCAATAGCCTTTCAATCTTCTCCTTAAGCTCTCTCCCTCCCAGCCCATAGATCCTTCCATGGATGTACATGTTTTCATAGGCTGTTAGCTCCCTGTCAACGCTCGGATCTTGGAAAACTATTCCTATCTTCTTCCTTACCTCCATAGGCTCCTTAACTACATCGTGCCCGGCAACTATGGCCTTGCCTGATGTTGGCTTCAGGAGGGTCGTTAGGACGTGGACTGTTGTAGTTTTTCCAGCTCCGTTTGGCCCCAGGAATGCAAATATCTCTCCCTTCTTTACTTTGAAGCTGATTCCTTTTACGGCTGTAAAGTCCCCGTACTTTTTCACAAGATCCTTAACTTCTATTGCGTACATTTAATCACCTCCCAGGAGAATGAGTTTTATCCTTTTTGTGAACTCGAGGATCTCTTCTCTAATTTTTTCTTTCTGATTCTCATTTAGCTCTGGAAGTTTTTCGAGAAGCTCCTTCATTGTCTTCGCGAGCTCTCTCCCTCCAAGCTTCGAAAATTCCTTATAAGCTTCAATTTTTTGCAGAATTTCATTTAATTCCTCCCGGTTCTCTTCTAAGAACTTTAATCCTTCCTCGGTTATCCTGTAGACCTTTTTTTCTCTCTTTCCTCTACCCTCCATCTCGATGAGCTTTAGTCTCTTAAGCTCGGAGAGAACTGGGTAAATTGCTCCAGCACTCGGTTCTGGAATCCCATACCTCTTTTCCAGCTCGGTCATTATCGCGTAACCGTGCATGGGTTTCTCCTTCAGCATGTGG
This sequence comes from Thermococci archaeon, assembly GCA_003660485.1. Taxonomy (GTDB): domain Archaea; phylum Methanobacteriota_B; class Thermococci; order Thermococcales; family Thermococcaceae; genus Pyrococcus. Next base: position 1,910 of record QMUI01000151.1, read on the forward strand.
AGGATCAGTAGCCTAAGGTAGCCTCTCAGCTTTGGTTTCTCCAAACATATCACCAAACATATCTAACGATATATCACTTATAAACTTAACCCAGCAGTTTTATCACATAAAAACAAACGCCTAAAAAACTACTAATCAAAATCACTCTTTTGGCAATCCGGGTGAAAAATTAATTTTACCTTTGGCCCTGGGATTGATGGCACTGGTGTCTCATATTTTGCAATTTCCCTATAGTGGCAGCAGAAGGAAAAATAGAACTCAGAGCAGTTTCAGTAGGCATGGGATGTAGTAAACTTGACTTGGACTCTTATTCCAGATGTTAAAAGCCTACGAAGTGTACAGGTCGACTAAGCCTGATAACCTCTATTCCCCAGCGAACTTAGTTTTTGTTGCAGAGTGGAGTGACTATGCCAAGTACAAGGGGAACTGGATTATCGCACTATTTGTCTCCTTTAAGAGGAACTCCTAGCATTGTCGCGTTTTCCCTGCAGTATTCTTTTCTATCTTCTTTAGCAATCTTTAGGAGTTCTCTCCTGATATCTTGTGAAACGTTTAATGATTTAGCAACGTATTCCTCCTCTATGGCTATGAAGCATTTGGTGCATTTGCTTGGGATTTTGATGGGGTAATGCTTCATAATTATGTTGTACGCCTCTTCACATGTGACGTTCCTCACGAAATACTCATCCTCGGTAACAACTGCTCCATCGAAATTTTTGAGAGTCTCGAAATCTACTGGGGGACTTAGGTCAACTAGATGATAAGGAATAAGGAACGTTAAGACCGCAAGAACTGCTAAGATTGCTAAAACTCTAGCCGATTTAAAAACGTCTAATAGGGAGAAAGAGTAGAGGGTGAGAAATATCACAAACACCAAGAAGCTTGAAAATATTGGGTGGTCGAGGAAGAATTTGTAAGGTTGGGGTGGAAGAATATCGACTTTTACAACGTTTCTTCCCAGGTCAATTTCACGGAACTTGAAGTTGGCCAGACTAAATAGGTATAAGGAGGCCCATTCCACATCCTCCGATTCTTTTATGTATTTTTTCAGATCCCTTTCGAAAAGCTCCTTTTTCTCATCATATGTCTTCATGGCCATCTTAGAGTACTCTCCTCGAATTGACCCCGAGGGTACAAAAACGACTGGGTTGTCCATCCAATGAGGGATGTAGTACGCTCCAATCATGCCATCGATGAAGAGAACCCTGAATGCATCGACGCTCGAGTATCTTTGGTAATATGCTTCGACTTTGATATCTTTAGTCCTATCTTTAATTCCTTCATAAAGTCCCGCCTCAAAGATTATGATAAGAAAAAATAAGACAACGATTATCGGGATGATTTTACTAACTTCCATAGTTGCTAATGGACACTATAAGGATATAAACTTTACCATCCCTGAACCTTCTTCACGACGTCATCTGGAACCTTTCCTTCCTCAACGTCACTTATGGCTCTCTCCAATATGTTAAGGCCTTCCTCAAGAACCTCTTCCTCTATCGTTAAGGGAGGCTGGATTCTCAGGACGTTCCCTTGTAAGAATGCAACTATTAGGCCAAGTTCAAACGCCCTCCACACAACCTTCTTTGCCTCCTCAAATGCCCTTTCCTTTGTTTCCCTGTCCTTCACAAGCTCAACCCCAAGCATCAGCCCGAGTCCCCTGACATCTCCTATGAGCTCATGCTCCTCCTTCATCTTCTCCAGCCTCTTCTTTGCATACTCTCCCAGCTTTTTGGCCCTCCTTAGGAGGTTCTTCTCCTCAATCTCTTCTATGACGGCTAAGGCAGCTCTAGCCGCAGTTGGATTGCCTGAGAGCGTGAATGCGTGGCTGAGTGGGGGGAGGGAAT
>QMUI01000152.1 GCA_003660485.1 Thermococci archaeon
TAAGCACCTCTCCTTCAACCTCTGCCTCAACAAAATTCATAGGTGGACTTCCCAAAAATCCTGCCACAAACTTATACATCGGTTTGTAATACACCTCATCCGGCTCTCCCACTTGCAAGATTTTTCCCTCTCTTATGATTGCTATTCTATCGGCCATTGCAAGGGCCTCAGCTTGGTCATGAGTAACATAAACGGCAGTAATCCCCAGCTCTTTTTGTAATCTCTTAAGCTCGGCCCTAACTTCTAACCTCAAGAGAGCATCCAAATTGCTTAAAGGTTCATCTAAGAGCAGAACATCAGGCTCCTTAACGAGTGCCCTTGCTATGGCAACTCTCTGCTGCTGGCCACCGCTAAGCTGCCAGGGATATCTATCTAAAAGATGATCTATGTGGAGCATCTTTGCTACTTCTTTCACTTTTTTCTCTATCTCCTCTCTGGGGGCTTTTTTAAGCTCAAGTGGGAATGCAATATTTTTGAAGACCCTCATATGAGGATAAAGTGCCCAGTTTTGAAAGACCAGTCCAATGTTTCTGTCTTTTGGTGGGACCTCAGTAACATCTTTTTCGTCAAAGTATATTCTTCCACTTGTAGGTTTGTATATCCCAGCTATTGTGTAAAGCAGAGTTGACTTGCCGCTTCCAGAGGGGCCAAGCAAAGCCATAAATTCTTTGTCTTCTATTTCCAAGGTGATATTGTCAAGTGCCGTGAAGTTTCCAAATTTTTTGGTTATTCCATCCAGAGTTATCTTCACCATCTTTCCTCACCTCCTTTGCGGGCTGGAACCCTCGCCCTTCAGGGCGGGGAGGAGGTCAGCCCTTTATCCCTCCTGAGTAACCTTGAAGGAGCAGTTGTTGGGCTGTTAGGAAAAACATGATTGTGGGTAGGAGATACAAAGTTCCAGCAGCAGCTATCAATGGCATGTGTGAATACTCGGCTTCAATATTTGCCTCTATAAATGTCGCAAGTGTTTGATCAATCAGGAAGGTTCTAACGTAGATCAAATCCTGCCAGCCTGCTAAAAAGCCAAACAACGCAACTGCAAGTATTCCCGGCTTTATTAAGGGCAACATTATCTGCCGCCATACCCGTATTCTTGAAGCACCATCTATTATTCCGGACCATTCAAACTCCCATGGAATTGTATCAAAGAATCCTTTCATAAGCCAAACAGACATTGGTATCTCAAGTGCCGCCCTAGCGAGAATCACATAAAAGAAAGAGTAAAGCCTAACGAAGGAAGGCTCCTGAGGGAAGGTAAGCCTGTACAGCAGATAAACGCCCACAATCAAAGCAACTCCAGGAAAAGCATGGAGCATAAGAAGGAGAAGCATCATTAATTTTCTTCCCCTAAATTTCATTCTCGAAAGAGAGTATCCCGCAAGCGTGCTGATTAAGGTAACTATACCAGAAACTCCAAGGGCAACTACAAGGGTGTTCAGAGTTATTTTTAAGATGTTCTGCCTTATCCCCCCAGTTATTGCCAATCTCCCCTGAAAAACGTTTATCCAATTCTCAATGGTCGGTCTAAACGAGTCAAGGCTTAAATCGGTAACCATATCCCTGCTAAAGCTCGAAATGATCAAAAGTGCAAATCCCAGTATGAGTGGAAGACTTGCAAAGAGTATTGTAAGGACTATTATCCACTCCCCTTTCTTTGGCCTAGTTTCAACGTCCTTCATTCTATATCCCCCCTGGGCTCGTGAATCATTTTCTCAAACTGGAGCACTTTTAAGGTAACAAACCCCCCAAGAATGCCAATTATAGAAAGCAACACTGCTGCTGCAGCTGCCAAACCTTGATCTTGTTCTCCCCTCCCAAATGCGGTGTTGTAGACATAAAGGGCAAGCGTTGTTCCGTAGTCTCTGCTTACCAAATCCCACTGGACAAGGAGGAACAGGTGGGGATAGGTTGTTAATAAGCTCAAGAACTGCCAAGTTAGTACGTATAAAAAGTGCCATTTCATCATTGGAATCAAAATCCTTCTGGAAATTTGCCATGCGGATGCTCCGTCAACCCTTGCCGCTATAACAAGCTCCTTTGGTATCTGATTTAAAGCCGAGGTAAATACTATCATACCAAAGCTAACTCCCACAAGCCCATTAACAAAGATAATTATGCTCCAAGCTCCCCAAGGAACTATTTGACCCCAGGGGATGGGCTGAGATATCACACCAAGCTTCATAAGAATGGAATTTAAAGTGCCAATGTCGCTCCCATGAAAGAAGTAGTACCATACCAAACTGTAAACAGCTATGGGAGACATTCTGGGCAGCAACCAGAGAAGCCTAATTGTCGAGGCTGAGCTTTCATTCACAAAAAAAGTCCCCAAAGCTAAGAGAAGCCCTCCAAAGACGTTTATGATAAGGGTTATACCTACAAAAACAACGGTAGTTAAAAGAACGGTTCTCATCAACGGATCATGCTGAAACATGTGAAAGAGCCTCTGATAATTGTAAAGCCCCACAACTTCGGTCAAATACCTTTCAGTATTCCAGTTCCTCATCTTGGTAAAGCTTATGTAGATCGTAAATATTAGGGGAATCAGATAGAATAGGCCAACCATTATAATCATAGGGGAAAGAAAAAAGGAAAGGTTTCGAAGCTTTTCTCCTTTCATTGTTCCCACCTCATGGGAATTTCCAGTCCTTTGGAATTTCTCCCACTATTTCAACGTTTTGGGCCAATTCTGGATCCGCATTGACCTTCTGAATAATGTAGTTAATCCCTTCTTCTGGTGTCATTTCTCCTCTTAATACCTTATCCACAGCCTCTTTGAAGATATCGGCTAATGCTGGATACTTTGGATGTGCCGGGGCTAGTTTTGTGTATTCGAGCATATAGCTCACATCTGCAAGGAACTTGGCATTTATTGGGTGCACTGTAGTAGCAACAATATCCTTTATATTGGTCTTGACTTGAGGATCAAGATCAAGGTTGAGATTCTTCAAGTCATTGAGCCACTTTTCATCACTAATCAGCTTTGCGGCTTCTTTCCTAACCGGTAGGTGGGCACTTATCACGCTGTGAATTGCGTTTATGTCTGGATCACTTGCCTTTATTACCATTAAGAAAGCTAATTTGTGGTAGAGATCCTCAAGCTCATCGTACTTTGGATTTTGCTGACCAGCCTTGGAGTTTACCATCCAAATGAAAGGCTGGCTAAGTGTTACGGGCTTTAGACCCTTCTTCCCCGCAGGGAAGAGAGTATAAGCGAACCAAGCCTGAACTTCTTCCGGTTTCAAAGGCCTTGGAGTGCCTTCTTTTCCATAGTACTCCTTGGTCTGCCACTCTGTCCAGTACCATGTACCTCCAATGTCAAACAGAGTTCTTCCTTCAACTATTGCAGGATGAATTTGCTTTGCCCAATCCCAGCTCATTATGTCCTTGGGAAGTAGCCCATCCTGGACAAACTTCCATTCTACATAAAGCCATTTGTAAATTGCCGGAACATCCACCACAAGCTTTCCAGAATCTTCATCATATAGCTTACCCCCAAAGGCAAAGATGAACTGAATTAGATCCGGATGCGCAGATCCTTTTCTGTGAATCAATCCCCATTCTACTCCGCTTTCCTTTGCTTTTTTAGCCCAGTAGGAAACATCGCCCCATGTGAATTCTCCGTTCTTAACTTTCTCCTCAATTCCCTCCAAGTTAAAGCCAATTTTCGCCGCAACATCCTTCCTTATGTATAAGGGCCTAGCTTCCGTGTCTTGAGGCAGACCATACAGTTTCCCTTTAAATTTTGATGCCTCTA
>QMUI01000153.1 GCA_003660485.1 Thermococci archaeon
CACTGGAAGATAAAGGAGCTATTGAAGACCATGCAAAGGAGAGCGCAAAGATTGCTGGCGAAGTTCTTAAGGGACATCCGAAGGTTAGGGAAGTTGTCCACGCGATAGAGGCTCACCGCTTTTCAAATAAAATTAGACCCAAGACGTTAGAGGCAAAGATCCTTAGTGACGCCGACAAGATTGACGCCCTGGGAGCTGTCGGTGTCGCTAGGGTTTTCATGTACTCAGGGGAACATGGGAGGAGTATAGAGGATTCAATAAGGCACTTCAAAGAGAAAATCCTTAAGCTTAAGGACTTGATGTACACGGACACTGGAAAGAGGATAGCTCAGGAGAGGCACAAGTTTGTCGAGATGTTCCTTAAGCAATTAGAAAAAGAGCTTAGTGAATTTTGAATTCGACGATCTCCCTCAGGAGATCAAGAATTTTTGAATGTATGCCCATAGGGAGACCATCTACGCTGACTTCCCTCTTCTTGCTTATCCCGTCTATGGCTCCAGCGTTGACAAGGGCCTTAACGACTTCAACTTCGTCATAATCCTTAAGGAGATTGACGCCCTCCCTTATCGACAGATTGGCAACTAGGCCGTAAGCCCCCCAGTTAGAGACGCCCGCAACTATTAGTTCGGTAGTCTTGACCGTTGAGTAGTACTTCCCTTCGAGGTTTAAGTTGCCCATACCGATCTCATTGCCTCCATCTCCAATTCCTATCGTTGGGACTGTAGCTCCAATGAAGAGCTCATCGTACGGCCTGACCTTAATCTCCATCCCGGAAAAGGAGTAGTACTTGCCATCACGCGCCCTTCCTGGAGTTTCAACGCTAACTAGACAAGAAAATTCCTTCCTTGGAATTTCAGTGGTAACGTCTGAGTAGAACTCTTTCAGTGCATCTGCAATTGTATCTTCCGTGAGTATCGTTGCCTTCTTGCCCACTTCATTTAATGCCAAAGCTAAGGCAAGAGCCCCAGGGGGGCCATCCGTCTCGGGAATCATTGAGGGAGGGATTGGAAAATCGGCAACTATCAGCACGTCCTTTGAGGAGAGTAGTATATCGGTTGCGTTGTCCATGTACTCCGGCCTAAGGGCCTTGTACCTGAAGTACAGCTCCTGAACTCCTCTGCCCCCTATGTCTGTGGCTATTAGATGATCAATCACTTTCCTCGACCTCGTAAACGACTATTTTAACCCTCTTCCCCTTAATCGCCTCCTTCAGCTCCCACCATAGCCTTGTGGGGTTTTCCTCTCTGTGCACGAGCACGTCATTCCTAGCTGTTTCTACCCTCCTTTCCTTATATTCGACAAATACTCCTTCCCTTTCAAATATCTTCTTCATTTTCAAGCACCTCCAGAGCTCTCTTCAGTTCACTTATTGATCTTATCTCAACGTGGGGAACATTAAAACCATTCTCACCCCTTTGATTTATCCATACCCCCTTCATGCCTACGGCTCTGGCCCCTAGTATGTCCTGCTCCAAGTTGTCACCAACCATGACTGCATCTTCTGGTCTTACTCCTGCCCTTTCGAGGGCCATTATGAATATCCTGGGGTTAGGCTTTATGGCATTTGCATCGTCCCTCGTAACGACTACATCGAAGTAGTCAAGTATCCCGGTAACTTCCAACTTTTTCCTCTGGTATCTCGGCCCGCTGGTTATCACCCCAAGAATGTACTTCTCTGCCAAGTCCTCAAGTAACTCTTTGACCCCAGGGTATAACTCTACCTTGTGGGGATACTCCTCAATAAGATCTTCAAACCTGTATGGGATGTCAAATTTACGGAAGAAGAAATTCCAGTCGTGCCAGTCGTACGTTCCCTTCCTCACCTCTATCTCCCTGAGAAAGATCTCTCTCGCTTTGTAGACTGGAATTCCGAGCTTTCTGCTTATCTCCCAGTATACCCTAGGGAGTATCGTCATTATTAGGGGCCACTCCGTTAGCAAGGTTCCATCGATATCAAAAAACACGGCCTTCACCATTTTCTCACCAAAAGCGCCAGTACTTCCATTCCCCTTATGGTTCTATCCATTTTAACTCCCCATATTATATCTTTCTCCCTCAAAATATCCTGGAACTTCTGAAGAACCTTTGTTACGTCTTCAAGGGATGTCTCTTCACTTGCGAGGATGTTGATTAATCCCCTCTCCCAGATCCCCCAGTGCCAGTTAAAGTCTACGGAGGTTAACAGCCTCAATATCCCGATATTGCACCCTTTAACTATCTGCATGAAGTCAGCTAAGTCAACGTTAACCAGCATTTGGTTGTTGAGGTACTCATACAGCTTTGTAAACATCTGACCTATTGAAGCGGAAGCCTCAAAGTAAGCCTGCCAGATTGGTTTCTCTTCTCTTTCCCTTAAAAATTCCCAGAAAGAATCGTAGAACACCGTCTCAAAATTTCTAGCCCACCATGGCTTATTCTCAAAAACTAGCTCTTTCCCAGGGGATAGAACGTATGCAAGCTTGAATAAATCAGAGGGGGAATTATCAAGGATATGCGTTAATATCTCCATATTAATGGGCTTATTGTCAAAGATCATCCATACGTGAGTTCCCTTTTCTATCCTCCACATTATTTCCTCGAGCTTTTTTAAGAATATCTGCTTGTGGAATAGGTACGAAGTTGGATCGAGGAACAGCTTCCTTGCATTTCCGTATTTTATTCCCCAAACTACCTTCATTCCATTATTCCCAATACCAATAAATACGGGTTTCATCCTCCCTCCTCCAAAGTAAAAAGAAGGAAAATTACTCGAGAGTTGCGTGCTTCTTCCTCATCTCCTTCTCAGTCTTCTGGAAGGTTGCCATCAATAGAGCGATGATACCATCGAGGAATATCATCGTTGAGTCCTCAAATAGCGTTCCCATTGGGGCGGTCCACTTGTACTGGGTAAGCATCTGCCTTGCTATGTAGTCTGTCGGTAAATCAGTCTTCGTCCTCCCAGGAATTTCAACAACGACATCAGCGAGTTTGCCTAGTGTTGAGTCCTTATAGGAAGTTATCGCAACAACCTTCCCTCCCTGTTGCTTTGCTATTTCAGCTGCATCCACTATGGTCTTGGTCTCACCGGAACCGCTGATTGCTATCAAAAGGTCTCCAGGCTCAAAGGCTGGGGTTATAGTTTCACCAACAACGTAAACGTTAAAGTCAAGGTGCATCAGCCTCATGGCAAATGCCTTACCAACTAGGCCGCTCCTCCCAGCCCCATAGATGAATATCTTGTTTGCCCCGATCATAGCGTCTACTAGCCCTCTTACCTCCTCAAGTTTCAGCTTATCGGCGACCTCTTCAACGTGCTCGGTTATGTCCTTCATGGCTTTCCTTATCGTCTTCATGTACTCATCCCAGAATAAGTCGATTATTCTCCTTGTGACTTCTTCAGGATCCTTGGCCTTGGTTATCGCGCTTCCCACGATGATTATTGTCGCTCCAAGCTCAATAACCTTTGGAATTGTCTCTAAATTTAATCCGCCTGCAACCGCAACTGGAACTTTAACGGCTTTTACGACCTTCTCTAGATCTTCAAGCGGCGATTTACCCTGGGCCTGCTCGTCTATTCCAGTGTGAACTAGGATATAGTGAACTCCCATCTTTTCAAGTTCCTTGGCCCTCTTAACCTTATCCTTTACTCCTATAAGGTCAACCATGACCTTTACTCCGTACTTCCTCGCAACCGCAAGGGCATCCTTTATAGTCTTATCATCGGCAACTCCAAGTATTGAAACAA
>QMUI01000154.1 GCA_003660485.1 Thermococci archaeon
GTTGCCATGGCGACGGCCTTTATGAGTAGCTTCTCACCAACACCAAGCTCCCTCTCGTCCCACTCTGGAAAGACATCTCCAAGGATTAGGTATGGAATAAATTCAAGGTGATCGTCTGGAACTTTTTTAAGAAAATCTGCAACAAGTCTGGTCTTTATTAGCTTCATTGTGGTTTTCTCTAACTTCTGATAGAGTTGGGCTAACTCGAGGTACCTCATATTCGTTCCCCAAAAATAAAAGGGAGAAGAGGTATAAAACCTTAGACCTTTTCAAGAATTAGTTCAGTGGGAGTTGAGTTTGCAAGGTTATCACTAACTGGACATCTCTCTTCTACTCTCTTGAGCCACTCCCTTAGAGTTTCCTCATCAACATCAGCATCTACTCTAACCACTGCCTTAACTGTCTTGAACCCTGCCCTGCCCTCATCTTGTCCCATGAATTTTGCTGGGTTAAATATTCCGGTAACTTCAATTTCAAGGTTCTTGATTTCAAAACCCATATCCTTTGCTACCATGTGCCCCACTATATTTATGCAACCAACTAACGCTGCGAGAACGTATTCTATTGGAGATGGTGCTTCTCCACCTAGCTTATCCATGATTATTTCGTAATCCCCTGCCTTTATGGATGTCTTTGTGGGAGAAAGGGCCTTCCCAACTACCTTGATCTCTAGGTCTTTATACTTCGCCATGGATATCCCTCACTTTACCTTAATTTCATGTATTTAAAAGTCGTTCCTTAACTTTTTGTTCTTCACTGTAATATTTGTATACATGGATACGTCTGCTCGTTAGAAGAGAAAGACTATGGATGACAAAAGGCTTTTGAGAGTATGGGGGGATGTTATCTCGGGGGAATTCATGAAGTTGGTTGGCGAGCACAAGGCTAAGAAGGGATTAATAAGGATGGAAATTGAAGAGGAGCATGGAATAGTTAAAAACGTTGTAATAAGTGGAGATTTCTTTATATATCCGGAGGACATCATTGAAGAACTTGAAAAACATTTAGTAGGAAAAAGGCTTGAGAGTCTTGAGGCCACAATAGAAGATTTCTTTTCAGTAAGACACGATGTTGAGATGCCTTATCTAAACGTTGAAGACTTTAAAATAGCCCTTAGAAAAGCTTTGGAGGAATGTAAATGGGAAGGAAATTAAAGTTCTTTACATTCTTGTTAGGCACTTTCTTTTTAGGAGTATTCATAGGTGTTATCATAGCGAAAATGAACCCTTCCGCAGCTGAGTATCTTTTTAAATTTCTTAGGGAAGTCTTTGGGGAGGGAAGACTTCCTAGTGGATTCAGTTTGTTTCTCTTAATCTTCTTGAATAATACAAGGGTTGCCATAATAATGGCCTTTGGTGGCCTTGTTTTTGGAATACTTCCCCCACTTATCTTACTCTTTAATGGTGCTGTTGTGGGGATAGTTGGGTACCATGTCTCAAGTATGGGAGAACCATTAAGGAAAGTCATATTGGCAATAGTTCCTCACGGGATTCTTGAAGTTCCTGCCTTAGTAATTGCGGGTGTCGGGGGAATGAATTGGTTTGCAGAATTAGTTCTTGGAGAAGGTGATTTCTCTGAGAGATTTAAGAGAGGATTTAAGGAGATGTTAAAGCTTTTGTTCGTGGCTATACTCCTTCTCTTCGTAGCTGCGCTTGTAGAGGCCTTCATAACCCCTAAGATTGCTGGAATAGGATAGCCTTTCTACTTCTTCAACTATAACATCAACTGGGTTTTCCATTGAGCTCATGATCATTCTGATGTGCTTCCTGTATATGTTATTCTTCCGTATAATTTCCCAAGCCTTCGTTGCTACCTCTACTGGATTTGTAGAATGGAATTTAACTCCGAGCTCTATTAACCACTTAGTAACTGCTAGTAATCTCCCTGGATATGTTGAGATTGCTGGGGTTCCTAAGGCGAGAGCCTCCCTATTCATAGTTCCGCCGGCCCCAATCATTAATTTTGCATAGAACAGGAGGGTTAGCGTGTCAACGACATGTTCGGGTATTATTACATTCTCGAATCTTTCAAATACCTTCTTCTGCTCTTCAGTTCTGGGGAATAAGACTATAGGCATGTCGGGGAGCAGAGGTATTATATCTTCAAGTATGCTCCTCTCTTTATCTCCGTTAAAGTAGTTAGCCTTTATTGGCTCTGGCCGCATAACTATATATGAGTACTCTTTAAGCCCTAATTCTTTCAGGACACTCTTATTTGGCGTAAACCCATAGACATTAGCTATTTCAGCTATTCCTTCGATGCCTCTAAGGGAATTTGGGTTTGCTCCGCATTTCAATAGTTCATAAACATCTATCACGCTTGGATATATCAACCTGGTAGTAAAAGGAAACATTAGCTTATTCTGGGGCGTGGCAGTTTCATTGTCTACAAACCCTATGGAGGGTATTTTTAATCCAAAAGCTATCCTGGGAGCTTCTGGATTATTTTTATATAATGCGATGTCAGGCTTCTCTTCTATAATGAGCTTGGAGAGCTTGTACACCCTCTCCGTACTTGCCAGTAGCTTTCCCTCTAATGTTGCTCCTCCGTGCTTTCCCACGGAAATGTAATCTATCCCCAACATATCAAGGACACTTGTTAATCCATCGAATTCACGCGTAGTTACTAAGATTTCAAATCCCCTCGCTTCAAGTTCCTTAATCACCCCTTTGAAGAAGTGAGCATGAGGTGAATTTGTTATGTCTATCCACACCTTCATACATTTGGCACCTATTCTAAATCCCTACAATGCTCGTTATAAGGGTTTTTCGAAGATAGCTTTCTTTGATGATTTGTAAACCTTTCTCACGATTTCTTAAGCGTTAAATCTTGACGTAATAGTTAGTTTAGGGTAATTGTGGCTCTATTTCCCCTGATTTTAATATCAGCCTGTTTCCGTGAATGTTTTATTCCAAAAGAATCTACAGTTAGGAACCCTTAAATTCCTTCCTTAGATATCCCAGAGGGTGGTGAGGGGGTAATGAGAATTGGAGTTATAGGCCTTGGCTATATAGGTCTACCCACGGCAATCATGTTTGCTTCATCTGGTCACCAAGTTGTGGGACTTGAAATAAGAGAAGATGTTGTGAGAAAGATAAACTCTGGAAATGCTCACATAATAGAGCCAGAGATTAACGAAAGGCTCAAAGCTGTTATGGCAGAGGAAAGATTTCATGCAACCACTAGGCCAGAAGATTTGAGGGGGATGGATGCATTTATAGTTTGTGTTCAGACGCCTTTAGTGGGAGACAAGCCGGATCTAAGTTACGTGGAGAATGCAATTAGGACAATAGCCGAAGTTATGGATAGAGGAGCCCTAGTGGTCATTGAGAGCACAGTGCCCCCAGGAACAACAGTCAAGATGGCAAGGTTACTTGAGACTTTGACTGGAATGAGGGAGGGGATTGACTTTTATGTTGCCCATGCTCCAGAACGCGTAATGCCTGGGAGAATATTCCGAGAGCTGGTATATAACTCAAGGATAATTGGAGGAGTCAGTTCCAAGAGTGCAATCTTAGCTGAGAGGCTATACAGATCGTTCGTTAAAGGAGAAATTCACATAACAGATGCAACTACCGCTGAAATGGTCAAGCTTATGGAAAATACATTTAGGGACGTTAATATAGCCCTAGCTAATGAATTTGCATACTTGGCTCAACAATATGGAGTTAATGTCTTTGAGGCAATAAGATTAGCGAATACACACCCAA
>QMUI01000155.1 GCA_003660485.1 Thermococci archaeon
AATATAAGGAATATCTTCCTCCTCCCCACTTTATCGCTTATTCTGCCCCAAAATACTCCTCCTATCATTGAAGCAAGGCTACCGGCACTTCCCAAATATCCGAGATCAACTGGAGTTCCCCCTTCTTGGATGGCCAAGATTGGGATGAGCTGTGACATGCCTCCTGTGAACACTTTGAACGGAATGAATGAGTAGAACCACTTACCATGCTTAACTTTTCTTGCGGCTTTTTCCCTTGATTTTAACACTATGATATTTCTACTCTTCCTACTTTTCACACCCTTCATCGAGGATAAGCGAGGGCCCTCATGAGTTTATAAAGAATTCGAAAGGGGTTTATATTTTGGAGCAATTTATAAAGTCAGAAGAGCTTCTCTATCTTGATTCTCTCCTTAGTAAGCTCATCAGCCACGTGCAACTTAAAGGCCAATGGCCTAAATCCCTCATCTGGACTCCTCACCACATAAAGCCTCTCAAGGATCCCGTCTGGCTCAAGCTTTGACTTGGTCACTATTACATAGTCACTTATCCCAGAAACCCAAGCTATGAACTTCTTGGATAAGATGTCACTATTCATGAGGAACATGAAAATTGTATCAGGATGGTACTTCGACTTATGAGCTAGATCCGCATTTATTAACTTCAGGGTTTCCTCCTCACCAAACATAAAGGTTGCTCCTTCAAGGGCATAGATAGCTCTAACTAGGCCCCTCTTCTTGAATTTCGATTGAAGCCTTTCAAATATAGATAAAATCTTGGGGTTTATTGTGTCTACATCAACAACACCCTGAAGGTAATAAACATTGGGTATGTTAAAGTGAGCCTCGTATTTAGAGCCAAACACATCTATTATTGCCATGTTATCGTTTTTGAGCTCCTTTTCTATCTCTATCCCTACCGCCGAAGCTAGCTTGAAAAGGGTTTTGAGGGGCTGGTTATAGTTTGAGAGGATTACAAACTTACCCCGTTCAAGGAGTTCGGCTATTGTACCGAAAAACAACTGCCACCCTGATGAGTATGTGTCGTAAATTATTGACACAACTGCACCATCACTTGGAACAACTTTGAATGTCTCCATGGTCATCATCTAGTAACTATTCCCTTACACAAATTTTAAAAAATTTTCCGGATAGTGACCCCCCCGTTTGTTGGAAAAATTTCAAAGCTAAAGGGAAGAGAACAACTTTTTCAAGTTCCTCTTAAAAGGTGGCCATACAACCCCCCTATCAGTGATTATCCCCGTGAGGTACTTATGGGGGGTGACATCAAATGCCGGATTGTAAACCGGAACATCTGGGGCTATCCTGCAACCTCCACATGTCAGCACTTCTTCTGGTGACCTCTCTTCAATTGGTATCTCCCTCCCGCTCTTCAGGCTCATATCAATGGTAGAGATCGGGGCAACTGTGAAAAAGGGAATGCCATGCTCTCTGGCAAGGACGGCGAGCATGTAGGTTCCTATTTTATTTGCGAAGTCTCCATTTGCAACTATTCTATCAGCTCCAACGATTATTGCATCGACAAGGCCCTGTTGCATTACAAATGCGGCTGCATTGTCGGCTATTAACTTCACACTTAAGCCATCATAGCTGTACTCCCATGCACTTAGCCTTGCACCTTGGAGGACTGGCCTAGTTTCATCGAGCCACAGCAGCTTTAGCGTTCCGTCCTTGTGCATAACCCTGACCACGGCCCCTACCGTTCCTAAGTGGACAGTTGCTAAGCTTCCGGCGTTGCAGTGGGTTAATATGTTACCTTCAGGGAGGACTTCAGCCCCATAGTGGCCCATCCTTAAGTTGGCCTCAACGTCCTCATCCGCTATTTTCTGGGCTTCCTGGACTATCAGCCTTTTTATTTCGTCGAGGGAATCTTCCCTGTGCTCCTCAACGATATTTTTAATCCTGTTTAAGGCCCAGAAGAGGTTCACAGCTGTGGGCCTCGTATTCTTAAGCGTTTCATAAGCCCTGTAGAATCCTTCAAGGAACCCCTCTTTTGTTTTTGCCTTAGAGGTTTCCGCGTACAGGGCTAATCCGAAAGCTGCCGCCGCACCTATCGCTGGGGCTCCCCTGACGGTCATGTTCTTTATGGCCTCAGCAACGCTTTCAACTGTCCTAAACTCTTCAACTTTGAATTCCCTGGGAAGTAACCTCTGGTTTATCATGTAAACTTTACCGTTCTTGTACTCGACGCTCCTAGGGAGCTTCGTTAGATCCTCGGGTCTGTACCTAACCTCCATACTCTCACCAGAGTGACCTTAGAGAAATCGTTTAAAGTAGTTTTCCAAACGTTTTTCATGATATACGATCTTGACCTGATGGAGAAATTCTTTAAGGAAGTCTTGGTGGA
Organism: Thermococci archaeon; assembly: GCA_003660485.1. Taxonomy (GTDB): domain Archaea; phylum Methanobacteriota_B; class Thermococci; order Thermococcales; family Thermococcaceae; genus Pyrococcus. Next base: position 2,347 of record QMUI01000155.1, read on the forward strand.
GCCAAGAGAGGGGGAAGTATACACGTTGTTCCTGATGACCAGAAGGAAGTGGTTTTCAAAGCTGAGCTCAAACTATGAATTGCTCAACTATAAAATCCTGGCTGAGTTTAATTTTAAGAGGTTTTATAGGGCTGTTTTAAGGTTGATCCCACAGGAATGCGCGTACGTTGATGTCAGAACTGAGGAATGCATTCCGGTAAGTGCGATGGCCCTGTACGTTGATGTGATCCCCAGGGACATCAAGGAGGGCGTAGTTAAGACGCTGCAAGATTTCATTAATTTACTCGCATTTCAAGAGAACGTTGGGAGGTTGAAGAAGTTTAATAGAATATTCCTCTCGAACCTTCAAAAGTCCCCTGGGAGGAAGCCCTACTTTATAATCGATGTTGATTCAAAAGATGCACAGTTAATTAACTACGTAATTAAACAATTGAACAATTATTCAATTCCTGTTAAGTGGATAAGTGAAACTAGGGGAGGATTTCATGTCATAGTGAAAAGGGATGGCGAGTGGATGAAAACGTTCTATAAGGAAGTTTTGCCAAAATTAAATCACGAAAATGTGGAAGTCAAGCTCGAGAAGTCAATCCTAACTCCAATCCCAGGAACCTTGCAGGCAGGATTTCCTGTTAAAGGTGGCCCTTATGCTATTTAGGGGGAAGTACCTAGTAAAGGTGTTAGAGATAGATGAGCCGTGCAAGGAGTTAATTAGAGGATCTTATGTTATTTTGGGGAACTCAGAGTACGAAGTTGAACTTAAGATTGAGCCTTTCATGGAGTTTAGAAGGGAATTTTGTCTCGTTAAGTGCGAGGGTAGGATAATACTTTCAGAGGACTGCAAGTACGTTGGAGAAGTATATTGGGTTAAGGATGCAAAGGGATTATGGAAGCTAATTCGGGGCAAAAAGAGCGAAGAAGCTTTTCATTTAATTTTGACCTTAACAGTGGCCTTTCTCCTATATTTTCTTTTGGGTTTCATAAAGAACTCATCATTCTGGACCGCTACTGCCGTTCTCCTCTTGATATTCCTTGTTATGATGGATCTTTCTAAGTTAATTCAATACCTCCTACTTGGATACGTCAAAGCCTCTTAAACTTTCTAGCAGAGTGTTACCTGGTGATCAAATGGTTAGGATAATGCCGATTGACAGTTAAGGGACGATGACATTCGGGAGATACTATGTACAGGGAAATAGCACTTATTGGAACCTTGCCAAAACCTGAAAGAGATGCCAATGAAGTTATGAGATACCTACTTGAGCACGCCTATGAAGTGCAGTTCCCTCACACTGCATCATTGTAGTGTGGCTAATCACGGCGATTCTAAGCATTCACGGTGGAAACTCAA
>QMUI01000156.1 GCA_003660485.1 Thermococci archaeon
GATTTTTCTTGTTCGCGGTAGGTTGCATTGTAGGAGAAGGTTGTAAAGAGACCGTAGCGGACCCTTTTAATGCACCAGATACAAGAAAAATCCTGGAAGAACTGAAGAGCGAAGCCGTGAAGAGCCCTTTGAGTTAACAATGGAAGCTTCAACCCTTGATGATGTATCGGGCGGGGATACTCGAGGCATACAGAAAGATTAGCGAGACTCATTAAAAGGAACTAAGGAGTGTCACCCCGGGGAGGCACTTATACTGAGATCCCCCGAGAGAACACGTGATCATGCAAAAGAAATTGGAAGGAAAGTTGATCTACGTTAAGGGATCTAAGGCCACAGAGCTAACCCCTTCTCCGTCATTTTTCTTTCAAGCCTCTCACCCTTCAGTTCAAGCACAAAGACTTCAGCAACTAGAACCCTTCCTTCGATTAAATGACCCCCAAAGGCCTTACCCTCTGAATTTCCAAGGACAACGTGAGCATGTAAAAACGGCCTGCCGTCCTTAAGGCTGATGTTTCCTATCAGAGAAGCAATTTCATATGTTCCCCTCAGCTCTATAACCTTGTACCTCTTTTCTCCCTCCAGGAAGTAGCCTATCTTTGGATCTTTCAAAGTTCCTATGGCGTTCACGATTCCAACTTCAATCCCTTCCCTCTCTAAGAACTCATGCATGTACCTTATAAACTCCTCCCCTTCCGGAACCCTAAACATGTATATCCTTCCCTCGGAGAACATGGTACCACCCAAATAAAAGGCTATAAAGGAGTTCATTAAACTTCTCATTGATAGCCATGCCGAGAGGGATGAGATGGGGAAGGGGAAGAGGAAGGAGAAGGAAGATGCGGATGATAGGCTTCATACCTCAGGTTAGACACTTCTATCCGGCACTACCGCAGGTAGGGCCTCCGAAGTCACCGATAATAATGACGTACGAGGAGTTTGAGGCTTTAAGATTGGTGGACTACGAAGGACTAACCCAGGAAGAAGCGGGAGAGAGAATGGGAGTTTCAAGAGGAACCGTATGGAGAGCCCTTAATTCAGCAAGGAGGAAGATCGCACAGATGTTGGTTGAGGGGAGAGAATTAATCATTCTACCACAGGGCAATGAAGTGGTAAGTGATGAGGAATGAAAAAACTTGCGATAATAATTTTACTCCTGCTCCTGCCCAAAGTTCTCGCTTATAATGTAACGATCAAAGTTTTCCCCGATGGTTATGCACTAGTTAAAATCCTAGAAAATGTAAGTGTAGGAGAGAACGTTTCGGTGTTCCTCCCTATCCAAGATTTTACAAATTTATCTGTAAAGATAAATGACAAAGAGGTATCTTTTGTATTCATGAATAATGGAATCGTCGTTTATCCTGGGGAATCAGGAGTTCTTGAAGTTTCCTACTTGACATCGGAGCTGACATCGAAAAAAGGAAAAATCTGGAGGGTTAATTTACCTTTCAACGACACGAAAGTGGTAATTCTGCCTCAAGATTCCGTAATTGTTGGCTTATCTGGAATTCCCTTAAGCATAAATGGCAACTCCGTTGTCATGCCTAGGGGAACACAGTACATAGAGTACGTTTTCGAACATTGCATTGCGACGAGAACCGTGACTATAACTAAGACGGTGGCTGTAGCTGAGAAAATTAGTGACACGAGGAAAACAGCATTAGCTCTGTTATTTGGATTATTAATTGGTTTGGGAGTTGGAATATTTGGAAAAGAGATTAGATTTAAGAGATTAAAGGGAATAACGCTTGAAGAGCTCTCAGAAAAGTTCAACCTTAACGAGGATGAAAGGGCCGTTATAATGTACATTGCTGACCATGGTGGGAAGGTGAGGCAAGCAGATATTAGGAATGAACTTGGTATTCCGAGAACTACAACATGGAGAATTCTAAAAAGACTTGAAAGTTTGAATATAGTAAAATTAGAAAAAATAAATAATGAAACTTGGGCAGTTTTAAATATAGAACTTAAAACTAAGGACTAAAATACAACAGTTAATAGTAATAAATTGCCATTTATTACTATAATTGTGGGTAAATGCACCTGCCGATACGCGAGCTTTCATTTTTCAGGGATTAGCATCTATATAAGCCGGCTCTCATAATAAAATTAAAGGTTACGAAGAAAGATGGTAAGTCACTTCTTGAGCTTCTCCTTCTTAGGCCCACCGAGAGCAAGACCCAAGAGTGCAAGACCCCACACAATATAAAGACCCGCCTCTGGCTTCCCATAGTTAAGTACGTAGGCGGTAACTGGAAGCATTGAGATAATAACGAGACCAAAGCCAGCCCTTGAAGCTAACGCTACTAGACTACCTATTGGAGCCGCTAGTAATAACGTCATAAGTAGGATAAACAGGAATAGAATTATATCCGCCTCTTCTCTGCTCTTAACTTCCGAAAATATTTGGGGGACTATGTCTTCTGTGGTTACTTCATGTACTATCGAGCCCATAGTCTTCGTGAAGACTAACACTGCGACCTCGGAGTACGTTAGTTGGTACTCTTTGGAGTTTACTTGAACCGTTGCTATTGGAATGAAAATCAGGGAACCTATTAAAAGTACGGCTATGACAATTCTTGCCGCCGTTCCCATCTTTATCACCATTGGATTCACCAAATACGGCAGTAAGACTAGTCCATATCACCTTCCGTTTTTCATTTTCTTTATAAAAATGCAACGGTTATTCTAATGTTCTCGTATTCGTCAGTGCTAATATATTTTAGCTTCTAAAGCCTTCCAAAATGCTTTGGGCCTTCTCTGTCTTTTTGGACTCTGGATTTGGTAATGAAGGTAGGAATTGTCCTTTATTTGTTGTTTAAATCAGTGGTGTCCCCAATTTCTGGGAGATAACTCTTCTCTTTTAAAAATACAGGTTTAGTGGAGGTTCTCGGGCTTCTCTCTGCCTTTACATGTAATGTTCGTTTTTGTTCATTATTTTGGATATAATCAACCTTATATCTAAAATGATGAACAGAAATGTCGGGGCACCCCATACAGTATGGGGCATCCCTATCGAAAAGAGAGAAAACTTGTCAAAACCTTAAAGAACTCGGTCTTCCTCCCCTTCTCGGTTATAAACCGATAAATCTTCAGCTCCTCAACCCTCTCCCCATCAAGGTTTAGCTCATTAACGCTCTTGCATTCAGCTAGGCCCCTAACCACCTCCCATCCATTCGGGAATAGCGAATTAAAGTACTCCCTGGGATCAAACGACCTGAGAAACAGCTCGCCCTTTCTCGAAAGCCTGTAGTACGTGTGGTGCTTGTGAACCTCGAAGGCCTTCTTGAACCTAGCCTTGCTCCTCTTTATGGCACTCCCGGGATCACGCTCTATAAATCCAGCCTCCATGAGATCCTTTATTGCATCGTTGATTAAATCCACCGGAAGCCCACTAACCTTGGCCATCATCTTTGCGTAGTCAACTCCAGCCTTCTTCAAATGCAGAAGAACGTACAGATGAACCGGCAGGAGCTTAAGGGAGGAACCTGCCCGTTCTTTTTGCATATTCCCTCCACTCATCCCCAAACATCTCCTCTAGTTCCCTCTCTTCATCCCCTATAAACTTCAGCATGGAATCCCCAGGTGGAGTATATAGGATGCCTAATCCTAGAATAGCATCCGGTAGTCAGGAGTTTACGCTCCCCGTAAGCTCTA
>QMUI01000157.1 GCA_003660485.1 Thermococci archaeon
AAGGGAGTGGACTTCTCTTCACGGAACTTATGGAAAGATTTAGTAAGCTTCATAACGCACAATGGATTGAAATTGACAAGGACAATATCAAAGAAGGAATAGAATCGCTTAGAGAAGTTATCAGAGAAACCAGAAGGTAACCGAAAAACTAATTAACAACGTCCTCCAAGGATTTCACAATCTGAGGCTAAATCGTGATGGTAGTTAAAATTATGGTGATGCATGATGGTAATAGAGGAGGTCATAGAATCTGTATCTTCAATTCCAGATCCTTATATGAGGATAGTAACATACGGAAGGATAGGCGTGTTCCTCGCACGGGCAAACGACCCAAGGTATGAAAAGGTCTTCAAGCTTGCCTTCGAGGAACTATCGAAGATAGAAGATCCCTACCTTCTCTTAAGGGGTTTACTCGTTATAGGGTACTCAACGAGTTTAGCTGGATTTAAATCTTCCAAGAAAGCGTTTAGGGAGGTCATGATAAACTCCGAAATGCTACCTCCCGAGCTGAAAGACGCTATAAGGGCTGAAGCCGTTGAGTACCTTATTCTATTAAGAGAGCTTGAAGAGGCACTATTCTACGCTTTAGAAATAAAGAACAAGAAAATCAAAAACGAAAAGCTGCTTAAAATTTTAGAAAAGGCCCTCGATGAACTTGGAGGAGAGAAAATAAACGTAATCTACAAGAAAAGAAAGATAGAGCTCATACTTGAGGCAATAACGGATGAACCCTATAGATCGGAAGCAATAGTAAAAGCAATAAGACCGCTCCTTTCCGTGGGTGACTATAGGAGGGTAATTGAGCTTGTGCAGGAAATAAAGAGTAAACCATGGCTGAGACAAGCACTAACCGAGATCCTTATGTACCTAAAGCAGGAAAAAGGAGAGGGCGTTGAGGATCTTATAGGATTCTCTAAGGAATTATCAAAGAGAGTTAGAGAGGATATAAGGGAGGATATAGCCTATATCTTTGCTATCCATGGGTTTATCGACCACTCTATAGATATTATTAAGGAGATATCAAATCCAGAGTTCGTTCTTAAAGAAATATTTGAGGCGCTTTTCATTAGAGACAAAGGAAAGTTCAAAGAGTTTTTAGCGAAACTGCCCGAGCATCTTCTAAAGTATTTAAAGAAGGATATACTAAAGATTTTGAAGGAAGGCGACGAAGACCTAAAAGGAATCGTTGATGTTCTAACCCAAAAGGAGGTCAGTGAGGATATTCTAGTTGGGGCCGTGAAGTACTACCTTTCAATTGATGACCTACAGAATGCCATGAAAGTAATGTCGAATCTAAGAACAGAAAAAGCGAGGTCAATTGCCCTCGGATTCTTGGCTCACTACCTCATTAAAGTGGGAAACATTGGGGACGCCGTTGACGTAGTGCTCAGCATTAAGGATAGAGGGTTAGCCTCAAGGTTGGCCTCTGAAATACTCGTAAAAGTTGTGGAGGGGAGCCTACGTGAAGTTCCCGGGAGCATTCAGGAGGAGAGAGGAACTGGAGAACGTACAATTTCTCTATGAAGTCCTTGATAAAATGGCTAAAAATGGTGTTCTAAGGGAGGATGTGATTGAAGAAGTGTACTGGACACTGAAGAAATTACTAAAAGGAAAGTGTAACGATGACATACTCGAGGCCTTTGAAGAGATAGTAGCACTTAGAGCAACACTTAGCATGGAAAAGAACCCCGAAAAGCACCTAATAACTGCAAAGGAAATGCTCGCTAAATATTTGGAGGGATGAGTGATGGATGTAGTTAGGGTTACTACATCAAAGGAAATAGAAATTATTGACATAACCGAGAAGATTAGAGAGATCGTGAGGAAATCAGGAGTTGAAGACGGAATCGTAGTTGTATTTACCAGGCACACCACCTCCGGAATAATCATTAATGAGAATGAAAGCGGTTTAATTAGCGACCTCGAAAAGACACTAGAAAAGCTTATCCCAAAAGGAGCAGGCTACAGTCACGACAGGGTAGACAACAATGCTCATTCCCACCTAAGAGCAATAATTCTGGGCTCAAGCGTTGTTATCCCAGTTGAGAACGGCAGGCTTGCCCTGGGGACATGGCAGAGCGTACTCTTCGTTGAGCTTGATGGGCCGAGGACGAGGGAAATATATGTAAAGGTCTGCAAGTGCTAGCCTCCACTCACGGGCGGGAAGATGCCAACAACATCTCCATCGTTGAGCTTCTCATCCCAGGAAACGTACCTGCCATTAACTGCTATGTTAACATCGGAATCCTCATCAAAACCTTCCCCGAAGACTTCCTCCCTGAACTTTGGGTGCCTCTTTTTAATTTCCTCTATTAGATCTTCCACGGTTGCCCCCTCTGAAAGCTCCAAAACCTCCTCATCGATTCCCGCGAGCATCCTGAACCTAGCTAGGTATTTTACCTTAACCTTCATAGCACCCACCTCCAAAGAAATATAAGGTTTAGCTAAAAGGAAAAGAGTGTAATCTCAACTTCCTCACCCTCGTCAAGGCTCTCAACGTTCTCAGGTATTTCTATGAAGCCATCCGCATCTATAAAGCTCGTTACGGCCCCACTACCCTTCAGTATGGGGACAGCGATGTTGCCTTCAAGCTTCACGGGCAAGAACTGCCTCCTCCCCTTTACCGAAAACACCTTGTGCTTTAACTTGGCTTTGACCTTCTTTACTTTACCCTCCCTTCCCAGGGACTTCAAAAGGAGAGGAGCAACTAGTAACGTGAAGTTCGTTAAGCAACTCGTCGGATACCCGGGAAGGCCAAATATGGGCTTGCCCTTAACTATGCCTATTATGGTCGGCTTTCCAGGCTGGATTGCTATTCCATGAACCTTAACTTCCCCAAGCTCTTCTATGACTGATGCGGTAAGATCCCTCATTCCCCCACTCGCACCGCCACTAAGGAGTATTAAGTCACCAACTTCAATTGCCCTTTCTATGAGCTCCTTCAGGCTGTCCCTGTTGTCCTGGGCTATTCCAATGAAAATTCCCTCTCCACCTAGCTCATTTATAGCATCAGTTATTGCCCGTCCATTTATGTCATATATCTGACCCGGCTTAAGCTCCTGTCCCGGGAGCACAACTTCGTTGCCAGTGCTTATCACGGCCACTCTCGGCCTCTTAAAGACCCTAACCTTGTGGATGCCAACCGCAGAGAGAAGGGCCGTCTCCTTGAACGTGAGCTTCGTTCCCTTCTTAATCAACAACTTCCCTTTCTCTATATCCGCCCCCTTCTTCATGACGCCTAGCCCGGGATAAGCTGGTTTTTGAATTATGATTTCATCGTTGACCCTTTCAACGTCCTCGAACTGTATTACAGCATCGGCATTCTTTGGCAACATTGCCCCCGTGGAAATGTACACTGTCTCACCTTTCCCGAGCTCTATCGAAGGGACTTCTCCGGCATGAACTTCCCCAACGACCTTGAGATTAACAGGGCTAGCCTCGCTCGCCATGAAGGTATCTTCGGCCCTAACGGCGTATCCATCCACGGTGGCCCTGTCAAAGGGAGGGACATCTGTCGGGGAGTACACGTCTTCGGCCACTATCCTTCCGAGAGCATTGGCAAGATCAACTTCCTCAACCTTAATAGGGAGTTTAAATGAGAGAACTACCTTGAGGGCCTCTTCAAGTGGAATTACCTTCAAGAACG
>QMUI01000158.1 GCA_003660485.1 Thermococci archaeon
AAAGAAAGCGAAGATACCTCAGACTCATACGAGGAAGAAAGCCTGATAACCGGCCAAATGCTGAAGTACTATACGGTTCAAGAGCTCGCGGACTACTTCAACGTTTCAGTTGATGCACTAGTAGAAAAACTAAGGGAGAGGGACATTGAGTGCACACCCGAAACCAAGCTTGCGGAGATAGAGTACAAGTATGAGATGGACAGGGGAGAGCTAAAGGCAATGCTTCTTGAAAAAATACTCAATGAACTTCGTGGATAACCCTTTTCTTCTTTTCCTAAAAAATAATAAGGAGGGCAGTATAGTGGGGAATGATAACCATGGTAAAAGCGGAGGAGCTGGTGACGATCGCGGATGCACTGGCAAACCCGGTCAGACTTAAAATTCTAAAGCTTCTCTGCGAGAAGGAGTGGTACGTTTATGAGCTAGCCAAGGTTCTCGGCATTTCTAGGCAACTCCTGTACCTCCACTTAAGGAAGCTTGAAAAGGCAGGGTTGGTGGAGAGCGAGCTTAGATTGGAGGAAGGAGATCCCAGGGCGAAGAAGTATTATAGGGCAAAGAAGTTTAGGATAGTTATAGACAATGAAACGATAAAAGAGCTGGAGATGTGAACATGGCTTGGGGAGGTTCAACTCCAAGCGGTTGGGTTTCTGTAGCTATCGAGCTGATAATTCTCATCGTCTTGATATTCGCAGTTTATCAGGCCAACAAAACTTTAAATGAGCTCAAGCTTGAACTCAACAACCTCAAGAAAATGCTTGAAGATGTAAAGAGGGATACGGAGGAAACCAGGAAAAAGCTTGAAGAGGTTTAATTTCCCCTTATAAACCCTTACAGATGGCTCTCAAAATTTTCTCCTGACATTAAAAACAGATAAAGGATCAAGCCCCAAATTTCTCGGTTCTGTTCATGAGATCCATCATTATGGGCACTATATCGTGACCTCTTATCCTTCCAAGCCCTCCGCGCATTGCTTCCCTCTCACCAAAGCTCTCCGTGTAGTCTGCCCTGACTCCACCTCCCGCGATCAGGAGGGGCACCGGATCACCGCTGTGATTCTTAACCTCACATGGCGTTGAGTGGTCTCCTGTTATGGCTATAACAACCTCGTCAAGGTTGACGTTGTCAACTATGTAACCTACCATCCTGTCGGCCTTCTCTATCATTTCAGCCTTGAGCTTAGGATTGTTGTCGTGGCCGGCAGCATCAGTAGGCTTGAAGTGGACGAACACGAAGTCGTAGTCCTTCAACAGCTCCACGGCCTTCCTTGCCTTCGCCATCTCATCGGTGTTATACTCTCCTGTTGCGCCCTCGGGGGTGTACACATCGAAGCCTATGGCCCTCGCAACTCCCTTCACTAATGCCACTGCAACAACTGCCCCCGCCTTAACCTTCCACTGCTCTGTGAACTTCATAGGAATATCGGGATAAGTTCCAGCCCCCCTAATCAGGAGGTAGTTTGCGACTGGCTTCCCTTCCTTTCTCCTCTTCTCGTTTATCGGGTGCTTCTCCAAGACCTCGTGAGCCTTCTTTACGAACTCCTCAAGGATCTCGGCAACCTTCCTGCTCTCCTCGTCTTCCCAGTCAAACTTGTGAGGGGGCTTTCCTTCAACGTGGGGATCGTTCTCCCCGACCTTGTAGCCCTTAGCCATTCCCTTTAAGACGAGAACGGCCCTGTGGCCGGTTGCACCCTTGAAGATGAAGTCAACACCTATATCGACCTGCTCCTGAATGGCCTTGGCGAGCTCGTGGGCCTCCTCCGTGCTAATCCTACCTGCCCTCCTGTCAACTATTATGCCGTTCTCTATGGTTGCGAAGTTTACTCTGAAAGCGAGATCGTCTTCATCCAAGTCAAGGCCAACACCTAATGCCTCAAAGAAACCCCTTCCCCTATATGTCTTGTAGGGATCGTAGCCGAAGATGCTCAAGTGGGCAGTATCACTTCCGGCAGGCTGGCCAGGCTTTATTGGATCCTGCTGGCCAAGAATTCCGATTTTAGCGAGCTTATCCATGTTTGGGGTGTTTGCATATTCAAGGGGCGTTTTGCCGTTGAATTCCTTTATGGGCCTGTCTCCAAGGCCATCTATAATTATGAGAATTCCCTTCCTCTGCACGTTTATCACCAAGGGTGGATGTAGTATCTGGCTTATTAACCCTTCGAAATCCTTAAAAACTATAATCATAATTATAATAATCATGATTAGAAAATTCGTGAACAGAAAAGAAGAGCTAGAGATGCTTGAGGAGTTGTGGGAGAAGGAAGGCATGACATTTGTTTTAGTGTATGGAAGGAGAAGGGTTGGAAAAACTAGACTCTTAGAGGAGTTTTCAAAGGGAAAAGATAGAATATTCATTATATTCGAGGACAAACCTAGAGAATACAACTTCAAGCTGATATCAAGGAAAGTTTCGGAATTCATCGGAATTAACGTGAATATACCAGACTTTCCTTCGCTTTTCAGTCTTCTAAAACGGTTAACAAATAAGAGGATCCTCATAATCTTGGATGAGTTCTCATACTTAATAAAAAAGGAAGGAGGAATCTTGAGCGAACTTGCAAGGGCCATAGAGGAGAATAAAGATCTAAATGCAATGGTAGTTGTTTCCGGCTCCTACGTCTCGCTACTCGAAAGGGAACTGTTCAGGTATTCGAGCCCCATCTACGGAAGGAGCGATGCAAACATAAAGGTTCAGCCCCTAAAATTTAAGCACCTGTTTGAGTGGTTTGATGCAAATGCTGAGGAACTGGTAAAGATATACTCCGTAACCGGGGGCACACCAAAGTACCTAGAATTCTTCAAAGGGGATAACACTGAGGAGGAAATAAAAAACAACTTCTTCAATCCCTCCTCATTTCTCTTTAGAGAAGCCAAAGCCCTGCTTAGTGAAGAGTTAAGGGAACTGTCGGTTTATCTCACGATCTTAGAGGCGATAGCGAGGGGAAACACAAGAATAACCCAGATAGCAAACTTCTGCTATATGAAGGAGAATCAAATAACGCCTTACCTCAGAACCCTCAGCGAGCTTGGAATAATTCGGAAGGTCGTTCCCCTCTTCGGCAAGAGGGGGATATATGAGATCTCCGACAATTACTTCCTATTTTGGTCAAGGTTCGTTAGCCCATACTACGAAGAAATTGAAAGCAACTTCCCCGAGAGTGCAATAGAGGACTTCACCAGGAACTTCAACTCATTCCTGGGCAAGCCCTTTGAGGGAATTGCAAGGGAGTTCTTAATTGAAGCAAACAGAAAGGGAGTACTCCCTTTCCAATTCACAAAACTAGGCAGATGGTGGCATAAAGGAGAGGAGATCGACATAGTTGCACTAAATGAAAGGGACAAAAAGGCACTTCTCGTTGAAGTTAAGTGGAGTGACCTGACAAAGAGAAGGATAAAGAAAACACTTAGGGAGCTCGAGAGAAAGGCAAACCTTCTAGGACTTGACGACTATGAGATACATTTTGGCATAATTGCGAAGAGAGCTGGAGGTAAGGAAGAATTTGAACTGGTCTTTGACCTAAGGGATATAGAAGGGCTGATGCGGGGGAGAGAAAGTGCTTAACCGCAACTTCCTGCTGATTTTGGCCTTAACACTCCTTTCAACGTTCGTACTTGCAAACTCCTGCACACCCTACGAGGAGTACTCCATA
>QMUI01000159.1 GCA_003660485.1 Thermococci archaeon
CCTTCGATAATATTCATCGATGAAATTGACGCCATAGCTCCAGCAAGAGGAACCTCCGAGGGAGAGAAAGTCACAGATAGATTAATTAATCAGTTACTCACCGAAATGGATGGGATACAAGAAAACAGTGGGGTTGTTGTTATTGCTGCAACAAACAGACCGGATATACTTGACCCAGCTCTTTTGAGGCCTGGGAGGTTTGACAGGCTAATCCTGGTTCCAGCGCCTGACGAGAAGGCCAGGCTTGAAATATTCAAGGTTCACACGAGGAACATGCCACTAGCAAAAGATGTGGATCTTAGAGAGCTGGCTAAGAGAACAGAGGGTTACACAGGAGCTGACATAGCAGCTTTAGTGAGGGAAGCAGCGTTGAATGCATTAAAGAGAGCAGTTTCATCTCTACCAAGGGAATTAGTCGAAGAGGAAAGCGAAGAGTTCCTAAGTCAGCTTGTAGTTACGAGGAAAGATTTTGAGGAGGCGTTTAAGAAAGTCAAACCAAGCGTTACCAAGTACATGATTGAATATTATAAGCAGTTCGAGGAAAGCAGAAAGAGAATGAGCGGCGAAACCGTTAAGGAACCTGATTACTTCACCGGTTAATTTTAATATTCCATTTTTATTATGATGAAGGATTAATAACCTTGGGAACAATTTAACGACGATGGGATGGGCAAAGATAATATTTGCCTCTATAATTGCCGGAATCGGAGGTGGATTAGGAGCATTGCTTTTCAGGTTCTTGGTTACCGTTACAAGGAAGTTTTTCTTTGATATTCTATCCGCAAGGTTCGAGGTCTTTTTGATGCCAATAATAGGGGCTCTTCTGATATACCCAATAGTCAAGAACAATCCAAGGGTTAGGGGAACGGGAGTGCCCGAGGTTATAGAGAGCGTAATCTTCAGAAAAGGGGAAATAGGGGGAAAGTTCGCAATACTAAAAGTCATTGCAACTTCCATAACAATAGGTTCTGGAGGAAGCGCAGGCAGGGAAGGCCCAATAGGGTTCATAGGAGCATCAATAGCATCTTGGATTAGTAGGAGGCTTTCTCTCTCACCTCAGATAAAAAGACTCATAACAACATGTGGACTTGCCGCCGGAATATCTGGGACTTTTAATACCCCCCTTGCTGGAGCCATGTTCGCCCTTGAAGTTATCTACATGGGAGCGTTTTCCCTAAATTTAGTTCCAATATTTATCTCATCGATAATAGGGAATGCCATAACCTTGGCCTTTCTTGGGAGAGCCTTTGAAGTTGAAATACCTTCTGGGCTGTCTCACTCAATTTCCGAAGGCCTTTATTATGTCCTTATGGGGCTAATTACAGGGGTTTTGGCCCCGGCTTTTGCCAAAACCCTCTACAAGATTGGGGATGTCCTTGAAAGGATTCCCCTTCTACCAAGATTGATTATTGGTGCATTGGTTGTTGGAGTTCTTGGATCGCAACTAGAAGGCTATGGAATTTTTGGTGTTGGTTATGAAGGCCTTCAGCTTGCTTTACTTGGTAAATTAGGATTAAGAACCATGATAATTCTAGCAGTTGCAAAGGCCGTCGCAACGATTTTTACTATTGCCTCGGGCTTTAGCGGTGGTATCTTCGCTCCCAGCCTCTATATAGGGGCAATGCTCGGTGGAGCGTTTGCCATATTGTTCAACTTAAATCCCCAGAGCTACTCCCTCATTGGAATGGCGGCATTTTTTAGTGCCCTAACCCAGGCGCCAATAACCCAAATTCTTATGGTGGCCGAGCTCACAGGGGAATACTCCCTTCTACCGGCGGTAATGATAGCTTCAACTGTCAGCTTTTTGACTGCGAGGCTCATATTCAAAGGATCTTCTATTTACACTCTCAAACTTGAGAAGAGAGGGCTAAGAATAAGAACTGGAAGGCCAATGATACTTGAAATGGTGAAGATTGAGGAGATAATGTCTAGGGATGTTGTCTATTTAAGAGCTGGGTTTAAGAATGAAGAAGTAATTTCAAAAGCTATACAGACTTGTCATGACTGTTTTCCAGTTCTGGATGAGAGTGGCACAGTTATCGGCGTTATATGTGTCCAGGATGTTTTGAGGGGGACGAAAGAACCTTTGAGAGCATGTACAATTGAAAAAGATAAGAGTGCTAGGGATGCCCTTGAGATCTTAATGAAACAGAGAATTTTGCCAGTTGTTGATGAAACAGGGAAATTAGTTGGAGTTGTCACTAAGAGCGATATATATAAGGCCTATTATATGGCTGTTGAGGAGACATTCATAGAGGGTGAGCCGTGATGACCTGCTCTCGGTACACTTCCAAGCACGCGTTTTCAGGGATGCATATCTATCTAAAAAGTTCTTCTGAATAAAAATCTCCTTCAATTTTCTATCTTACCAAAAGACCATCGTTCTAATAATAGAGGAAAAATTGTTCTTGGTGGGCCCGCGGGGATTTGAACCCCGGACCTCCACCTTGTCAGGGTGGCGTCATAACCAGTCTAGACCACGGGCCCGCCCAAAATTTATGGTGGACCGGCCGGGATTTGAACCCGGGGCCTCCGCCTTGCCAAGGCGGCGCTCATACCAGGCTGAGCTACCGGCCCACCGTCCGTCATTCACTTCCTCGATTTTGATTTATAAACTTTACGATATCCACTTCCCTAAGATGATATTTCTCCTAAGAATTTCGGCTTCTAACTCCTCGATTAAATCACGGGAGATTGCTGTTATAACTTCACTGAAATACTTTTTAGCTCTCCCAAGGATTCCTGGAATGTCCTTTTCATGTCCCCAAACATAAATCCCTCCCAACCCGTTGGGTAACTCTCTTATGACGTAGTATGATTTTCCTAATCTCCCTGCCTCTAAAATTTTATCTATATCTGCAATTAAGTCTATAAAGCTTGAAAACCAGTGATGATACGAACTTTGAAATCTTCCAGCAACAAGCTCAAGTCCCTTTACCTTCTCCCACGAAAAACTGCAAAGCTTTGCATCTTCTGGTTCAAAATTCCTAGTGCTTATCTTAACGACATAGTTCTCTAGCAACTTTTTGTATCCCAGTCTCTTGTAGAAACCATAGGACCTGTCCTCAGGAGTCACTAATATGACATCACATCCTTTAGCCCTAGCAAATTCCTCCGCTTTTTGCATTAATGCCTTGCCAATCCCCTTCCCCCTAAAGTCCCTGTGAACTACAAGAACATCTGCGTTACACACTTTCCTAAGTTTCTTTAGAAACATTTCCTCCTCAATTAGGAGTTCAAGCTCTCCAACAACTTCATTTCCAATTTCTGCAACTAAGACTGGCTGGTTATGAAGGAACATGTAGTTTATATGGATTGAGCAAGTCTCAACGCTCATCCAAGGTCCTCCATACTTATACCTATCAAAAACGCTTAACCTGGGATATTCTGGAATATCAACGTCAGAAAGATGGCACTTCACTATTCCCATGACATCATCTAGAGTTGCTTCCCTTATCATTTTGTAACCCTAAAGAGGTATAGGCTTGGACATATTTAATTATTTTTCATTATTTATCTTTTTTCGAAGTTTTAGAGCCTTCCTTAAAGAGAAGGAAGCCTACAGCGACGGAGAAGAGATTTTATCTCAGTAGGGATTATCTAGCTGGCAACCATGGAGAAAA
>QMUI01000160.1 GCA_003660485.1 Thermococci archaeon
ATCCATGCCGACTTCCTTAAATCCCCTCTCCAAGAATTCCAAGCTCTCTGAGGGATTAAATCTCGGCAAGACTATTCTCACGTTGTACCTCCCAAAGAGAGGGGACGAGCCATCATATAACCTTAGAAACTTTTCAAGCACTCCAACTTGGGAACCAGTGAACACGAGGATTATGTTTTGGAGGGCATCAAGAACCCAGGCAAAGAATTTCGTTAAGTCTTCATTTGCAAACCTCAGGTATTGGGCCTCATCAAAGGCCACGATAACCTTCCCAATCTTGTTTAATTCTGCAAAGACGTCTATCAAATCAAACTTATCCTTAAGCTCTAACTCAACTGGTCCAAGCTTAATTCCCTTGACTCTTGAAATAACCTCACTAAGAACGCTCCTTCCACTCAAGACCTTATAGATGTGCTCGGCAATCACTTTCTGGGGATACTTGGAGTTAAGGGACGTAGCGGCTCTAGCATCTATCACCACGTAAGGCACGCCTTCCTTGGCGATCTCATTCAACGACGCATACAGAAAACTAGTTTTTCCTATTCTCCTGGGCCCAGTAATCAGAATAAAGTTCCTGTTCTTCTTTATAGCATCTTTAAACATTAGATATTCAGCCTTCCTTCCAAACAAATCTTTAATCGATGTCTTTGGTCTCACATCAAATAGCATGGAGCACTTCCCTTTAGGAATACCTCCTTGGAGTATATAAACCTAAAGGTCAGCGAACCTTGAAGTCAACTTTTCTCCTCATCCTCCACTCCTCGAATCTCCTAAAGAAGGGACATCTTGACCTCCGCAGCCTTATAAGCTCTTTAATCCTCTCCAGCAACTTCTCCCCTCCTCCTGAGCTCTTCCTCATAGATCGTCCACAAGGCAACTAAAGTCGCTGGAATTCCGTGTTCAGTCGCGAACGTCATGTAAGGGGCCAAATCAACGACGTAATCTGCGAACCTGAACAGGCCAACCGGAATTCCTTCCCTTGACCCTATGAAAACCACTACTTCCTTTGCATAGTACATGTCCTTTGCCAGCTTATCCTTTACCTCATTTAAGGTCGGGCCTTTTGGATCGGTGATTATTATTAGCCTCCTGTTCCTTCTCTTGTCCCTTATGACCTGATACAGATCCCAAACTGTTACCGGAACCTTTTCAACCTGCCACGGATAAGCCTCCCTCTGTATCTGATACCTACTCTCCTGCCCTTCCTTGACCCCCCTTATGAAGGCCATTAGCTCGTAAGCATTCATCTTCTCCTTGGGGGCAATTATAAGTTCCTTAACCTCAAAGGCCTGGGCGGCCCTTCCAATCTTCTCACCGAAGGCCCTCGCGGTCTTGTAATCTCCCCAGTAGGGCATCTGGACTATCGTCAGTTTCTTAAAAAGCTTCCTGCAGTCGGGCTTCTCCTTGGGATACTTCTTCCACTTCATGTACTCTTCCCCAGGGATCACGGAGATGTACGCCTTATCCCCTATTATCTCGACTTGAACGACCTTATCGGGGTAGCTTAAGTTCACCTCAACATTCTTGAGATCCTTGATTCTAGCACCAAGCACTACATTTACATCGACACTCGAGAAGTCCTTCTTCCCCCTCTTCTTCGTTCTAACCGCAAAGCTCTCACCATCGTTTATGTGCTTCACTATCTCCTCGGCAGCCGACTTTATATCCTCAAGGGTTGCGGGAACTTCTACCAAGACCGGATAGACCTTCTCAACCTCTGGAACTTCCAGAATCTTTTGGAAGGCATTCTCATCTTCAGCCTCAACTATAACTATCCCAGGATAGCCCTCGGGAGCTATCGTGACCTTAGCGTTGGGAAGGATCTCCTTGATGTAGTTCCCAGCAACGGCCTCCATATCCATCTGGGTCTTCACGATGAACTTCATGATCTCACCCCTTCGCCCTCTTCTTCACCTTCACGGCTATTCCCTTCTTGGACCTCACCATTTCCTCACCGCTCAAAACGGCCCTCCCCACGGCAACAACCCTGTCATCTCTAACAACGCCAACCCAATCGTTGGGCCTTATTTTATCATCGGCACTCTCAACTCCCGCTGAGAACACGTCTCCCCTTATCTCGAAGTCAACCTCAACCCAATAAGCTCTCAGCTCATCGTATATCCTCTGCATCCCGAAGGGTGTTACGCTTATGACCCCCTCTTGGAAGGTTCCGGTCTGGGAGTTGTTAACTATAAGCCTGAGCATCTTTGAGCCGACTATCTGAGCGTTATCTGGAAGAACTGCTTCTCCAGCCCCAAGGCCAAAGTAGAAGTCGAAAACCTTTCTAACGTTCTCATAGAACCTGTACCTCCTGTGGGCCTTGTCAACTTCCCTAAGGTCGAACTCGGCTAACGTTTTCCTAAGCTTCTCAAGCGACTCCCTCGAGGTTGTAGATTCTCCGGCGGTAAATATTACGTCCCTACTGGTTAGTTCCATGGCAAGCTTAACGGCCTCCCTATAGCCTCCTTCTACGTGTGCAATTATAGGGATGTCGGGGTACTTCTCCAGGGTTTCCGCTAAAAGCTCACCGGCAAACTTAACCTCCCACTCGCTCCAGTGGCCCGTAACGACTATATCGTACTTTGCCAGCCACTCCCACTCCCTGGGGACTACACCGTAGGGAGAGGTAATTATGAGCTCGTGAACCCTGTAGAGCCTATTCCCGAGAGCATCTTTCATCGCCTTCCTATAGAGAGCATGGGATCTTGACCTTGAGTAGGGCTTCTTCGCCGAGCATGGTAGGATCAAAAGGAGATCAATTCCTTGGGGAGGCTTAAACCTCTCAACGACCCTTGAGCGCCACCTAAAAACCTCAGGCCTCGTCATTGAGTGGTCGCTTATGAATACAACCGTCTTATCGTGAACCGGCGTGTACTTTTCAAGATAATCCATGTTTTCCCTGTCGGCGATCCTCAAAATTCCAGCGTTCATGGCCGTTGGTAGGAAGTTCTCAACGAGATACCTAAGCTTTCCCTCCTGAATTGCAACTTTGACTAGCTTTATCACATTCCTCGCGAACTCAACTGGATCATTGGGAGAGTCCCACACTATGGGCGAGAACTGGGTAAACCCTAACCCCTCAAATTCATAAATTTTCAAAGACCTAACGTCAAAGGCATCAACCCCAAGGTAAACGGCTAGGGGATAGAAGAAGGGTTCTAGATCCGTGATTAGCACGGCATTTGGAAATCTCTCCCTGAGCTCCCTAATGGTCTTCACGAACCCCCTGTAGTCCCTAACCATGATCTTTGAGTTCCCTATGTAAATTGCCTCAAACTCATTCTCCTCGATTATTCTGAAGAGCTCCTCATGGTACTTATCCCTCTTTAGAGCGGGAAAGTAGAAGGCGTTGAACTTAGAATAATCAACGTCCCAGAGCCTCTTTAAGGCCTTCTTTATCACTTCATCGGGAGTGTAATAGCTTATTGGAATTGAAGGAGCCAAGTTGAAATCGTACTCAGAAAAATCCTTTGGATGGAAGAACGAGTTGAATGGGGAGAGCGTGAAATCAACTCCAGCCAGTGCGGGAGTTTGAACCGGAGGATCTAGCCTTATAACTCCTAACCTGCCAGGCCCATCGTGCTTAACGACTTCCATCTCCGATCACACGAGATTGTACCTC
>QMUI01000161.1 GCA_003660485.1 Thermococci archaeon
AGGTACCTAGTTAGGTGCTCCGCATACTCTATCCCCTTGTCAATTGGGACAAAGATTAAGCCTCCTTTACCCAGCTTTTTCAGCAACTCTGCAACATGCTCCTCCATGCTCTTATCTGGGATTATGTATGTGTCAACTATGTTCCTAAGGACGCTCCTCCCGCTTCCAACTTCAAAGCCCAAAAGTTCACGATAAAGCTTAATTCTATCGCCTTTCGCGCTTCCCGTAGCAGATGCGACTATCAGAATTCCTATCTCATTTTCTCTTTTGTACCTCTCAATTTCCCTCTCAAGCTTCTCGATTTCTTTGTTTAGCTTCTCTATTTCTTCGTTAGAATTCTCCTTTGAAAGAAGTTTTGCTAGTTGCTTCTTCAGCTTTATTATCTCCCAGGCCTTCCCTATAATCTCCTCATTAAAGCCAAGCATTAAAAGTGACCTATCTATGTTCTTACTTGCCTTAAGGAATGCATCAACGTCATCAACGAATATCAAGTCAAAGTGCTTGTCCTTCAAAAGTTCATCGAACCTAGTCGCCAAAAACTGGCTTGACGTTACAAGGATGTCAAAATCTCCTGATCTTATTTTTTCTAGGGCTTCCTCTTTCTCCTTTTTCTTTAAATTGCCGTGATAGTAGACAAGTTTTACAGAAACGCCAGCCCTTTCAATCATTCCCTTTATCTTTTTAACTGTCTGGATTACGAGAGGCGTTGTCGGAACTACAATGTAGCTTTTCTTTCCCTTAGTTGCGAAGTATATCGAAATGAAGGCACCAAATGTGCTCTTCCCCATTCCTGTGGGGGCGATTATAGAGAAACTCTTCCCCTTGATTATTCTTTTAACCCAGGTTCTCTGAGCACTCCAAAACGTAAAGCCTGTGGCTTTTTTAAAGAACTCCTCAACATCTCCAACCTCTTTATTTAACCTGTATACCTCCTCCCACTCTTTTAGCGTTCCCCTAAGTTTTAGAGCGTTCCTCACAGCCGCTATTAGCTTGAAGTAATCTTCATGAATTTCAGGCTCATCAAGGCACGCATCACACGGATTCTTGCTGGCAAGCCTATCGTCGGTTATGGCACCGCTACAGTTTGGACACATTCCCCTATAAATCGCCTTCATAACTTCTCCCTCTTACTTTTACTTCGACTTATTCCTTCTTAAAAAGGTTTTCTAAGGGCCCTAAATCAGAAAATTAATCTTATCTAATTCAGAAATAGTTATATCTCACTGGAAATAACTACCTATGGGATGAGAAATGTTCGAAGGTAGTGAGTATGACAGGTGGATAAGACAAGCGGAGAGAACATTAAAGTCTGCAGAGAGGGATTTAGAGCATAAAGATTATGAGTGGGCAAGCTTTAAGGCACAGCAAGCGGCGGAATTAGCAATGAAAGCAATAACAAGGGCTCTCGGAATTATGCTCCCAGGTCACTCCATAACGAAACTCCTTAAAGCCTTAGAGGAGCATGGAATTAAGGTACCTGAGGAACTCTATAATATGGCAATGGAGCTTGACAGGAACTACATAACATCAAGGTATCCCTTAGCATACTCTGAAGGTTCTCCCTACGAGTACTACTCGGAAGAGATAGCGAGGAAGCTAATAAATTATGCAAAGGAATTAGTGGAATTTGGAAAAAGAATAGCAGTTCAAAAGGTCGAAGGCGGAGAATGAATAATTTCCTCTGCAACATTTTTTCTTGGCTTTCTGAATACTATGACATCGGAAACTCCATGCACTCCATGCTGAAATCTATCAAGAAGCTTGTACTCCTTAAAGAATATTAAGCCGATGGCAAGCTGAGAGGCTAGATCCCAGAGCCTGTGGTATTCTTCAGTGACCTTCTCGAACCCTGGAAGCTTATAGTATGTTCTCCTAAATGCTCCCCTCCTCTTATCGTAGCCTGAATGCACCGACACCAGCTGATAATCTTCCCCCTCGCTCTCAACGAGGAAGTCCTTATAACCTATCATGTACATTATCCCATAAACTCTATCGGTCTCTTCGATCACGAAGTATCCATCCTTCGAGAGGATTAGGGCAACTGAAGCAAACAGTTTTATCGCATCAAATGCGTCGAAGTGAGGCATCGTCAATCCCCAAAGCACTGCGATATCGTGTTCTCCAACGAGCTCGTGAACACTTCTAGCGTCTCCAACGACTTTATCTACTTGTACTTCTCTCCCTGAAATCCTAATCCACTCGTCGACCTTCTCCAAATCATCTCTTCTCATATCAAGAACTGTAAGTTTTGAGGCGTTGGTAGCTAAAGCAAAGGCAACGCCCGCTATTCCCGTTCCAGCACAGATATCTAGTATTCTCCCATTTCTTGGAAGTTCAAGCTTTTTTGCCACCTCAACTATCCTCTGGAATCGCTTCCTTGCCCCTTCATCTTCGGGATCCATTCTCCACCTTAGATACCTGTATAGTTCTTCAAGTGACATAGGATGAATAAAGGTGAATTATTTTAAATACCTTACCACTCCTTGCAGTTCATATCGAGACAGATCACCCTCCTTTCCTTCCCATCCTTAATTATGACTATGGGGGCACCATTGCAACACGTTCTTCCTGTGGGGATTATCTCACCTTTCTGAAGGATTGGATAGGTAACATCGCACTTAGGCCAGTTTGAGCAACCAATGAATCTCTTTCCCGTTTTCTTGTTGTACTTAACAATTAGATCTCCTCCGCACTTTGGACACTTTCCAACTACGAGAGGTTTTTCTACCTTATCTTCTCCGACGACTATTTTAGCCAGCTCAGTGCCAATTTCGAGTTCTTTCTTTTTGAACTCCTCAAGTATCTTGGTTAATTTTTGCTTTGCCTCTTCGATGACTTCCTCTTTAGTGAGCTTTCCCTGCATTATAAGTTCCATCTTCTTCTCGAATTCTCTCGTTAGCTCAACGCTGATTATCTCAGGGACGTACTTTTCTAGGGTCTCAATAACTTTCATTCCCAGGGGAGTTACTTTTATGCTCTTCTTCCCCTCTATATAGCCCCTCTGATATAGTGTTTCGAGGATTTGAGCTCTGGTCGCCTTTGTTCCTAAGCCAAGGTCTTCCATCTTCTTTATTACGGCAGCTGGCGAATACCTTGCTGGGGGCTTGGTCTTCTTTTTCTCCCTCTTTATTTGTAGAACCTTAACTCTCTCTCCAACTAGGAACGTTGGGAGAGTTACCTCTTCAAACTTAACGTACTTTCCGTAAACAGCAAGCCATCCCTCTTTGACAGTCCTGCCACCAGAAAGTATGAACTTGTGAGGGCCAGCTTTAATGGTGACCTTTACGCTCTCCCTTACGGCGGGTTCCATAAATAGTGCGAGGAACCTTCTAACTATCATGTCATAGAGCTTCTCCTCGTCCTTTGTTAGGTCGCCGGGCTTAGGAACTTCTCCAGTTGGGTATATTGCTGGATGTGCTGGATCTTCCTTTTTGCCCTCCACTGGCTTAAGTTCGGGCATGCCTAAGAGAACATGGGCGTAGGGCCTGTACTGGGGCATCTTGGCTAGGCTTTGAATTATGTACCTAAAGTTCAAGTTCTTTGGTAGTTTTTGACTTTCAGTCCTGGGGTAAGAAGAGAATCCCTTTTCGTATAGGCTTTG
>QMUI01000162.1 GCA_003660485.1 Thermococci archaeon
ATGGAATAGAGCCTCATCAGCTTCATTCCACCACCTCCATGATGTCTCCCCCACCGGGAGGAAGAACAGCAATAATGTCTTCTTCGGGAACTTTATACCCCCACTTTTCAAATATCTTTTTTATCCTCTTTACGAGCTCACTCTTCTTGGTATCTCCGGGTCTTATAACGATATATCTCCTTGCGTGCGCTTTTACGGCATCTACGGGTCCGCACATGACTAAGTTCTCTCCCTCATAATCAACTATCCCATCGGCCAGCTTAAGGGGTATTCCATGTAACCAGTTCCTCTTTCCATAAACCATGAATGCACCCTTTGGAAGATACTCTCCCGCTGGTGCCTGCTTGCTGACTTGACTTGGATAAACCCAGTAAGCATCACCACTAGCTAACCCTTCACTCCAGGCTCTACTCATAGAAACTGCGAACTGGCATGCTTCGAATATCGTCTTTTCCCCAGCCTTTTGTCCGTCCTTTATCACAACGTGGGGGGCTCCCCAAATGTCTGCGTGACAATAGAGATCGTTCTCGTCCATGTATCTCTTTACAACTATTTCGTTTGTCGTTGCATCCTTCCCCCCAATTACTAGGAATCCTTCGCTACTTATGAACCATCTGAACTTTTCGAACCACTTCTTCTTTCTTTTTTCGAGCTTCTTAACTGAAATCGTTTGTTCTTTCTCTGTAATTTCTTTTTCTATATTCTCTATCTTCTTCTTTGTTTCTTCATAGGCTTTCTTCGCCCCTTCTAGCTTTTGTCTTGCCCTCTTAGCTTTCTCATAAAATGTCTCTGCGTTCTCCTCGAGTGATTGGTTAATGTTGAGCCTTACCTTTTTTCCATCTAGAATCAGTATTAGACTGTCATCACTAATTTCCGCTATACTCTTAGCCCAGGAGTAGCCCTTCTTCTTGGCTTCTTCCACCCTTCTCTTAACCTCCTCAACACCAAGCTTCTTAACCCCACTCCTAATGCTCTCGAGAATCTCCTTGACGAACGTATAATTGGCATATAAAAGATCTCCTTTTTCCTGATTTTCTCTGGCTTCTTTTTCGAAGCCTTTAATCTGCTCCTCTATCCTCTTTAAGGAAATTTCCAGTGCCTTTTTCTTTTCCTCAAGTGCTTGAGTTCTCTTCCTCTTGGCCTTCTCTATAGTCAGTCTGCCAAAGTATTCA
Source organism: Thermococci archaeon (assembly GCA_003660485.1). Taxonomy (GTDB): domain Archaea; phylum Methanobacteriota_B; class Thermococci; order Thermococcales; family Thermococcaceae; genus Pyrococcus. The sequence goes on from QMUI01000162.1 coordinate 1,173, forward strand.
TCCAGCGCCCTACTAAAGCTGTCATAGAACTTCTTCTCGTAATTGGAGTACCAGACTAAATCGATGGGTACAACATCTACCATCTCTTTACCTTTAAATACTATGTTCGGTTTCTTTTCGGAGTTTAAGATATTGAGCATCGTTTCATATATCCTCTTTAACTCCTCATCTTTCAGCTCACCGACCTTTCTTGTTTTCTCAATTCCAGCCCTTAGAAGTGTTTCTTCAGAATAGAGCCCACCGATGCTGAGTTTTCTTGCTAGGGCCCTAACTATCTCAGTGTCCTCTTCCTTTATCAGTTGCAGGAATCTTTCAAAGCTTATCTTTAGCGGATTTTCACGTGTTGGTGGAAATTCATACCTTACTTTTGGCTTAATTCTCCTATCCTTGAATTCCTCGTACCTCAAAGCTCCAATGATCTCCCAATCATTGTTTACGAGCACGATATTTCCTTTTCCGAAAAGCTCGGCGATTAGTTTGTATTCTCCAAAGTGTAGTATCACAATTCTGTCAAATTCCCTCTGCTCTATGTTTGTGAGGAACTTCCCTGATATATGTTTCCTAAGGAGCATTGCGAATGCTGTGGGCTGTAGGTTTTCCTTGATATACGTAGTTACATGCACTCTCTTTCCGGCCTCAATCACAAGGTCAACTCTTCCCTCTCCAGCTTTGTGAAGTTTTATTCTTACCTCATTATCTTCATGATAAACCTTATCGACCCTGCTTCCCACGATACCTTTGAGCTCTTCAACGACGTATTTAACGTCGACGCTCGTCATACTTTCCTTCAAATTCCTCCCCCCACTTGATTGTGTCTCCATTTTTATAAATTCCCGGGATTTTGTAAAACTCACGTCACTCCATAAATCATGGTGTTTTATGTAGATAAATCATTTTCTGGGAAATAAAGATAGGAAATTTGCGAAATCGTTAAATACTACTCCAAGAACTTTTTGTTAGGGGAAAGACCATGAAAGGATATTTAACATTTGTTTTGCACACTCATATTCCCTACGTTAGGAAGCACGGCAAGTGGCCCTTTGGAGAGGAGTGGCTCTTTGAGGCAATCTCAGAGAGCTATCTGCCCCTTCTCATGGAGCTCGAAAAACTGAGGGAGAAAGGTGTGAAGTTCGAACTTGTCATAAGCTTCACACCGGTTCTCATGGAGCAACTAAATGACGAATACCTAAAGAGTGAGTTCGAGAAGTATATGGAGAGAAAGCTAAGGGCCATGGCTAAAGATCTTGAAAAGTTCGAGGACGTCAAGCTCAAAGAGGCAATCTCCTACATGATTGGTTATTTCGAGAGGGTTTACTCCTACTGGAAGTCGATAAACGGGGATATTCTAGGTAAATTTAGAGAGCTTCAGGATGCCGGCTACGTTGAGGTAATCACCTCAGCAGCAACCCACGGCTATCTTCCCCTCCTTGATAGAGATGAAGCAATAGAGGCCCAGATACTTAATGGGATCAAGACGTACGAGAAGTACTTCGGGAGAAGGCCAAGGGGTATTTGGTTACCTGAGTGTGCTTACAGACCAGACGGCTTTTGGAGAAGTCCCAGTAGCGGTGAGGTTAGGTGGAGGAAGGGGATAGAGCACTTCTTGAAGAAGTACGGTATAGAATACTTCTTTGTCGAGAGTCATCTCGTCGATGAAGGGCCTGCGACATCAAAATATGGAAAAGTTCTTCCAGCAAAAACCAAGAAATCAACTCTGAGGCCTTACTTCCTTAAGAATGGAGTTGCGGTGTTTGCAAGGAATAGGGAAACAGGAATTCAAGTCTGGAGTGCTGACATTGGATATCCTGGGGACTTCTGGTATAGGGAGTTTCATAAGAGGGCAGAGAAAAGTGGAGGACAGTACTGGAGAGTCACTGGGACAAAGGATCTTGGGGCAAAAGAACCCTATGAACCAGAAAAAGCTTTGGAAAGGGTTGAAGAACATGCGAGGCACTTCATATCTCTCGTTAAATCCCTGTTAGAAGAGTTCGAGAGGAGAGAAAGAGATAAGGGGATAGTGGTAGCACCTTACGATACAGAGCTGTTTGGCCACTGGTGGTTTGAGGGCATTAAGTGGCTCGCCAGGGTTCTGGAGTTAGCCCCTGAAGTGGGAATAAAGACGACGACGATAAGCAACTTCTTAGATTCGTATTCCGGCGAGAAGTACGAAATAGAACTCCCGGAGGGATCCTGGGGAATGTTTGGAACACACTACACATGGTGGAACCCAGAGGTTGAGTGGACATGGCCGATAATACACTTAGCCGAGAGGAGAATGGTGTCACTTGTGAGTAGGTACCTGGGCAGGGACGATCTAACTGACAGGGTCCTCGATCAGCTGGGTAGGGAGCTGTTGCTCATAGAGGCCAGCGATTGGCAGTTCCTTATAACTACCGGCCAAGCCAAAGAAT
>QMUI01000163.1 GCA_003660485.1 Thermococci archaeon
AAAGGCCTTTACAGGGGGGCTGAAGAGGCAGGAATAGCGATAGTTGGTGGGGAAACCGCGGTGATGCCTGACTTGATCAACGGCTATGACCTGGCGGGAACCGCCATCGGGATAGTCGAGAAGGGCAAAGTAATAACGGGAGAAAAGATAAGGCCTGGGGACATAGTGATTGGCATTTCCAGCTCGGGGATTCACTCCAACGGTTTAACCCTCGCCAGGAAGCTTCTAATCCCAAAGTACGGCCTCGACTACGAGTACGAGGGGAGGAAGCTTTGGGAGTGGCTACTTGAGCCTACAAGAATTTACGTTAAGCCAGTCCTTGAGCTACTGAATAGCGTTGAGGTTCACGGGCTGGCCCACATCACGGGCGGAGGGTTGTTAAACCTCAAAAGGCTGACCAACTATGGATTCAGGCTCAGAATGCCTCCAATTACCGGAATCTTCAAGTTAATACACGAGAACGGCGTTCCCCTCGAGGAGATGTTCAGGGTCTTCAACATGGGCGTTGGCTTCATCGTTGTGGTTCCCCAGGAGGAGAAAGATGATGCACTTGAAGTCCTCAACAGGCACTACGAGAGCTGGGAGCTTGGGGTCGTGACGAGGGGAGGGAACATAGTGGTTGAGAATTACGGAATAGCTTTTTAAGCCCGGGGGCCCAGGATGTCCGGGGGAGGGAATGGGAGAGGCCAAGGGGCTCTGGAGGTACTGGGATCTAATAACTGTCATCGCGCTCTCGCTGATCCTTGATCTAATAATTTTTGTTGCTCCGGACAGCTTTATTCGAAAAGTCCTGGGCCTAGTTTTTGTTCTGTTTCTCCCAGGATACGTCTTTATAACTGCACTCTTTCCAGAGAGGAAGGAGCTCGACAACTTAGAAAGGCTGGCATTAAGCTTTGGGCTGAGCATAGCTATAGTCCCCCTGATAGGGCTTGCCCTGAACTACACGCCCTGGGGGATAAGGCTGGTTCCCATACTGGTGAGTCTAACCGTGTTTAACGTTGCCTTTGCGCTCGTTGGAATGTACAGGAGGAGGAACGCCATAAATCCGTGGATCCCCTGGGTGACCTTAGAGGATATGAAGAGGGAGCTCGAGTGGGGGGAAGCTAGCAGGTTGGATAAGGCCCTGACGGTTATCCTAATAATAGCGATAGTTGCATCTATTGGAACCTTGGTCTATGTGGTTACCCACCCGAAGCCCGGGGAGGCCTTTACGGAGTTCTACATCTTAGGCCCCAAGGGGAAGGCTGCTGACTATCCGACGGAGCTCTTCGTTAACGAGACCGGTAAAGTCATTATTGGGATAGTTAACCACGAGCACAGGAACGTGACCTATTACGTTGAGATATGGCTGGTGAACTTAACCTACAACTTCACGACCAACGAGACTATAATCCACGAGATGTACCTCATGGACAGGTTCAACGTTACCCTTCCCCATGTTCCTGTGAACATAGAGGGCAACTGGACGCCCCAGTTCGAGATGAACTACACCTTTAAGATAGACAAGCCTGGAAGGTGGCAGGTTTGGTTCCTGCTGTTCAAGGACAGGGAACCGTCAATTCCCGAGAGTTGCCTTAAGGGAGGGAACTGCTTAGGGGAGAAGTGGAGGATACTTGAGGCCATAAACGGGACGATACAAAGCTTAAAGTTAAACGTGAAGGTTGAGAAGGTTTAGATATGTTGTTTGGAGGCCATCAACACTACTTCCGAGTCGACTGGAGGTAATAAAACCACACTAAAGGAACCAACAACCTACAGGATAATTTAATAAACAGAGGGGAATTCGAGGAATCCCGTCCTGGTTGTCCACCACTTTTTGACTTGTGAACCCTCGTAGCGGGCAACTTCCTCCCGCCTTCATTGTCGGAGGGAGCTAATTCAGTTAAAGTCCTCATTCGGGCTCAGAACCTCACACACCGAGAAAGTCCACAAAATTGCGAAAAACAAAGCCGGCAAATGTCCCGCTTGCTGTTATCTATGGAACGGCCCTGAGTCCAAGGACATTGACTATTAATACCCAAATTTCAGCTATGTCCAGTAAACTGCCCAAATTTTTAAAGGTCTATACATTTAGTGCGCAAAGTGAGGGAGCATATAATTGCACTACGAGCTTGAAATCCTGAAAAGAGAGCCTTACGTTGAGAGGGAGGTGGAAAAACTCAGGAAGTACCTTCACACTGACCTGATAAAGGTCATAACTGGCCCTCGTAGGACAGGAAAGAGTTTCTTAGCTGTGAGGACTCTCAAGGAAAACTTCGGCTATGTGAAGTTTTGAAGTTGATTTATTTCTCCTTTTCTTATTCTTATTCGATGTAGTAACTCGAAAGATTTAAGTTTTGTAATACAGAATTTGCTCATAGTGAATTACATGACTTCGGTTGTCATAAGCATTCGAGTTCCACCGGAGCTAAAAAAGGAAATGGATGAGCTTAGGGGAGAAATTAACTGGAGTGAAGAGATAAGGGAGTTCATAAAAAAGAGGATAGAAGAAGAGAAGAAGCGGAGGGCTCTTGAAAGGTTCATAGATGTAGTAAAGACGCTTCCCGAGACCCCCAGGGGAACGGCAAAAAACCTCGTGAGGGAGGATCGTGATAGTCATTGACACCTCCGCATTCTCAAAGGTCCTCATTAGGGAAGAAGGGTGGGAGGAGGTAGTCCCCTATTTAAAGCCAGAACGAGAACCGTGCACGGTGGAGATGCTAATAATCGAAGCAACAAACGTGTTGTGGAAGTACGTTACCAAGTACAAAGCATTTAGCCAAGAAAAAGCTGAGGAACTTTATGATGCAATGATTGAGCTGGTTAAGGAAGGCCTTTTAAAGGTAGAATCAAATTCAAAATACCTGAATGAGGCCTTAGGGATTGCCATCAAAGAAGGAATCGCCGTTTACGATGCCCTTTTCATAGCTCAAGCTTTAAGCCTCAATGCTCCCCTCCTTACATGTGATGAAAAGCAGGGAGAAACAGCTAGAAAGATTGGAGTTGGGGTTATACTTATATAACCAAGAAGCGTTGGCAGGGATCTCAATGATAGAGTTCATCCTCTTAGGGCTAGCAATAGGGTTCCTAGTTGGGCTCAGCGGAGTCGGCGGGGATCCTTAATGACGCCTTCGCTAATATTCTTAGGCGTTAGACCAGAGGTTGCTGTAGGCACCGACTTCCTCTTCTCCCTGTTAACTAAGATCTTTGCAACTGCGTTGCATGGAAAAAGGGGAACGTTCGGATTGATATAGCATGGAGGCTCATAGCCGGAAGCGTTCCCACAGTGCTTTTAGGAGCCTTCATATTGATTAGACTACCCAGGGAAGAACTTGGCCAGCTCCTTGTAACCCTCATTGGAGTAGTTCTCGTTGTAGTTTCAGCCTTATCCTTGGGATTTGAAATTCCGAGATTTTTAAGGCCAAGATGGATTTACGTCTATATCTTAGGTTTTTATAGTTGGTTTAAGCGTTCAGCTAACTTCTGTTGGAGCTGTAATAATAGTTACGGCCCAATGAAGACAGGGATTCCAGCTATAACGATTCCAATGTGGATGACGATGGCCACGGGCAAAACCCCCGGTGAACTTGG
>QMUI01000164.1 GCA_003660485.1 Thermococci archaeon
GTCCTCTCAAGCTCCGACAAGTGGGTCGTTGTTTATACGGGCTATTTAAAGCTGGGGGATATCTTAAGCGTTGGAGATTACACAATTACGGTGAAGCAGAGTATCTATGGGTCTCCTTATATCTTTATTAAGAAAGGTAGCGAATGGGGGACCTTCTTTAAAGCTGATTTTGGAGCAAGTCTTGAATATGAGAACATAAGAGTTACCCCAGGTAGCTATGACACTGAAAAAGGTCTATTCGTTGTAGTCAACTATAAAGTCACTGGCGAGGAGCACAAAGCAAAGTCTGGGTTATATTTTAAGGATTTTGAAATACTGAACGTGACGAATAGCACAGTTAAGATAAAGTACAGTGGGAAGATCCTAACTTTGTTGGCGAACTCTTCAGCTAGAATCGGTTCGTACCTTTTAGAGTTTACTGGGAGCACGGTAGTTCTATACGAATTGCCTAAAGTGGTAGTAAGTAGAAGTGGGGCTGAGCTAGTAGTCTCATTTCCCTATAGAGAAATCGCAGTTTCTCCTGGGAAGACGGTTCAGTTGCCTGTCCTCGTAACTAACAATAGATCCGAGAAAGCCACGGTAAAAGCGGATATCTTAAGTGCCCCCACTGACTGGGACGTTGGTCTCTACTATCAGGGAGTTGAAATAGGCTCAATGGACCTTGAGGGCAAATCAACTCTCTCTTTAGAATTGCGGATCTCGATACCCCAGAATGCTTCAGGAGTGCACTACATCAAGTTTTCAGTAAATGACGAGATATTTACACTTAAAGTTAAGGTAAAGGGACCGAAGGGGGTAGAAGAAGGGATAAAGGTGTACACTCCAATACTTGTCCAAGAAGTTGAGGCTGGAGAATCTGCGAGGTTCCCTCTGGTTATATCGACACCCTACGATGCCAATATTTCCATATCCCTTCACGCTCCAACTAACTGGAAGGCTTACTCCACTTATCAGAATATAAGGGTGTCGGAGGTTTCCCTCAGAAAGGGGGAGAGTGCTACCTTTGATGTAGTCGTGGAAGTCCCAAGAAACGCGGATCTTGGAGCCCATGAGATAAAAGCGGGAATAGCAGTTGAGGGGTCTCAAGGGGGCATTACGAAGGACATAACGTTTGTCATTAATGTGTACAAGACTTACAAGGGTCAAAAAGCAACTCTCAAATTGGCAGTTGTTGACGATAGCGGAATGCCCGTTCCAAAGGCCACCGTTAAGATAGGAAATGAGACGTATGGGACGGACATTAACGGACTCTTAGAAGTTGAGTTGAATCCTGGGGAGTATAAGGTGGTAGTCACCAAGGATGGCTTTGAAAAGGCTGAAGAGGATGTCAAGCTGGAAGACGGTGAGGTTAAGGAATTAAAGATAATGATAAGAAAGGAGGCCTATTACTTTGTCGTTGACACGGAGTCGGATGTGTATCCAATAACACTTGGAAGTGTCTCGTCCCCCTTCGCAATTACGATAGAGAATTTGGGTAGGAACGATGATGAGTATAAGCTAGGCATATCAGGCCTTCCGAGCAATTGGAACGCAATGTTTACACAGTCACCCGAAAGTACACTTCAACTAACTAAAATAAAAGTTGAGGCTGGAAAATCAGAAACCATTTACCTTAAAGTGTACCCCTCCCTAAACGCTAAGCCTGGGAAGTACAACATCACGCTAATAGTTCGGAGTTCTAGCGGTCTAGTCAAAGAGGTGCCAATAAAAATAGACCTAACGGGAATTTATCAGATGGATGTTAACCTAATGAACTACAGGCTAACTATAACTGCAGGCGAAGAAAGGGAGACTACCATAAATATATACAACTTTGGAACGGCGCCGATAACCAATATTAGGATATCTGCTTCTGCACCAAAGGGTTGGGAAGTTTACGTTGAGCCTCAATCAATCCCGATACTAGATCCCAAGAAGCCTACGAGTGCCATGATAAGAATAAAGGTGCCGAAAGGGACTCCCGCTGGGGACTACAGAGTAAGGATAACGGTTAAGTCTGACCAGCAGGAGTGGAACGACTCAATTAGAGTTGTCGTCAGACAAAGGTCTACCTCGGCCTATATAGGTATCCTTCTCTTGATATTGGCGTTTGTGGGAGTAATATTAATGATAAGGAGGGTTGGAAGGAGATGAGTGCCATTCAGAACATAGCAAGTAAGGAACTTTACTTGACAGTAAAGACCAAGAGGTTTATAATCTTACTTTCCGTCTATTTAATCTTTTTAGCCCTCTCCGTATATTTCACAAGGTTTGATGTTACCGCAGAAGGCAGCTATGGCTATACCGTTCACAGGACTATAATGGGAGCTAGTGGTGTTATATATGAGACTCCAATCTCATCAATTTTCATTAACAATTCAATGTTGTGGATGTTCTTCGGAGCTCTTCTTGGCATTTTATTGGGCGCAGATTCGATAAATAGAGAGCTCCAAGAAGGGACGGTAAAAGTTCTACTTGGTCATCCAGTTTATAGAGATGAAGTAATAAATGGCAAGTTCTTGGGGAATGCACTAGCCCTCCTACTCGTGATCTTGGTAGGGTTCATCTTTACCATAGCAACAGCCTTAATATTCGGAATCCCAATGGAGGGGCTCTCTTTAGTTAGGCTCTTCATATTGTCAATTTTCATATTCCTGTACACCCTTGTATTCTTAAGCTTGGGAACTATGATATCAACGCTTATCAGGAGTCCCGAAACTTCAATATTAGTTAGCATAGGTTTGGTTATCTTCTTTGTCATAGTTTATCCGATACTTGCAGGTTCGTTGGCTAACTCGATAGTAGGCGAGCCTCCCGAGTGCCATGCCGTAACGGTAGTCAGACAGGTTGAGGCAAATGGTCAAGTAATAGAGTCCATTGGGCCTTCAAATGATAACTGTGCAGAGATATATGAGGAGTGGAGGGAAAAAGTGACGGTATGGGAGAGGAGGATAAATATCCTGAATCCAGCAATGCACTTTGCTCAGCTGATGATCTACACCTTCGCGGGAGAGGAAGGTTACGATGATTATCTGCCCCTTTCAGATAGCCTTGGTTACGCGATTAACAACTTGGCTATTCTTATAATAGAGCTACTGTTCCCGTTCTCAATAGCGTACGTCAGATTTCTCACTAGGGATTTACGTTAGCTTCTTCTCTTTTAGGACTTTTTCCATTCTGTCCATTGCCTCTTCCAGCTTTTCATAAGCGGTTGCGTAGCTTATCCTGACATAACCCTCACCTGCTTTTCCAAAGGCACTTCCAGGAACTACAGCCACTCTAGCCTCCCTAAGCATCAACTCACTAAACTCCCTGCTCGTAAGTCCAGTATCTCTAATCCTGGGGAAGATGTAGAATGCACCCTTAGGCTTTACTGTTGGTAAGCCCATCTCATTAAGCCTCTTCCAAACTAACTTCCTCCTCCTATCATACTCTCTCCTCATCTCCTCAACAGCCTTCCAACTCCTCTCATCCCTCAAGGCCCTCGCAGCAGCATACTGGACAAACGTCACCGGACATGTCGCATTGTACATCTGAAACCTCACCATCTTCTCAATCACCCAGGAAGGGGCTGCTACAAAC
>QMUI01000165.1 GCA_003660485.1 Thermococci archaeon
ATCTCGTAAAGTGTTCCCCGCTGAATGTTCGTTATATTAATTGAAAATGTATCAGTATATGGTTCGGCCCTTTCTATGCTGTACTTCGCATCCTCAATTGCATCCCTCTCGGAAAGGAAGATGGGCTTTAAAAGGAGGTACGTTTTGACTCTAGCTCCAGCATCGTGAATAATCTCGCTAGCCCTCACGAACTGCTCAAATGTGTTTCCCTTATTTATTGATACATCCGCGATATCATTATTAGCAGTTTCGAGCCCCAGGGCTACTTCAAACCACTTTCCCTTGACTATCTCTGTGAGCTCTTCAACCCATTCCCTCTTTATTATCTCGCTCCTCGTCTCAACGACTATCTCGTAAACGTTGTCAAGCTTGGCTATCTCCTCAAATATCCTTAACCTAGTTTCTCTCCTAACTTCAGCCGAATCAAAGAATGATCCCGAAGTAAAAATCCTAACTGCGAATCTCCCCTCTCTGTCCTTTATTTTGGAGAGAGCCTCAAGAAAGTGTCTCAAAATTTTTTGTTGAGATGTATTCCTGGGGGCCTGGGCGGGATAAGAGCACATGTAGCATGCTTTTCCAACCCTATACCTGTAACACCCAATCGTAGGGAGTATCACGTAGAGCACCTTTCCAGGTTCCCCAGCAACGTTGTCTTCCCCAATCCAGTACATGAACCTGTCATAAACACCCGATCTTAAAAGCGTTATTGACACGCCGGGGATAAGCAAAGATTTTAAACAAAGACATTAAAGATCTTTTTTGATGATCGACGTACGAGTAAGAACTTTTACTGGAACAGTAAAAGCAACAGTGCCTTTACATTTTTTAACCCTAAGCAGGAAAAACCCAGGAAAAGAATCCGAGGTTAAAACACCTGGCCGAAAAATTTTAGGAGGTGGCATCGATGGGTGATTTTGGGGTCTTATCCCTGTTACCTCCATTGGTAGCTATAGTGCTAGCGATATGGACGAAGAGGGTTGTGTTTGCTCTGTTCGCAGGTGTTTGGGTAGGGGGTTGGATGGCCGCTGGATGGAACCCAGTAACTGGTACGATAAAAACCTTTGAATGGATAGTGGGGAATGTAACGGACAGCTGGAACGCCACAATCTTAATTTTCGACTTCCTAATTGGTGCAGGTGTTGGATTAATATACAAGTCCGGTGGAGTCCATGCAATAGCAAACGCTCTAACTAAGAGGATAAAGACAAGCAGAGATGCAACACTTCTTGGATGGCTCCTTGGAGTCCTCGTGTTCTTCGATGACTACACGAATACGATAATAGTTGGTAACACAATGAGGCCAATAACCGACAAGATGAGGGTTTCGAGAGAGATGCTTGCGTACATTGACGATTCAACCGCCGCACCGGTAGCTGGAATTGCCCTAGTCTCAACTTGGATAGGCTATGAGCTGGGTCTAATTAAGGAAGCATTTGAAAAACTTAACATATCGATGGGTGAATACTATGCATGGCTTCACAGCGTGCCTTACAGGTTCTATTCAATATTCGCAATAATCCTCGTTTTCATTATAGCCTACACGCAGAGACACTACGGTCCGATGCTTAAGGCAGAGATAAGGGCAAGAACAACTGGAAAAGTTGTGAGGGATGGGGCAAAGCCACTCATGGCAACTGAGAGCGACTTAGGACAGCCAAAAGTTGAGGAGGGTAGTATCCACTTCTTCATCTGGCCAATCCTATCATTGGTCTCCGTTACACTCTACGGTCTTTACTACACGGGTAAGAGTGCATGTGAAGGTGCATGTTCCTTCAGGGATATTCTTGGGAATGCAGATTCAGCAACCTCACTGCTCTGGGGTTCATTCGCAATGGTGCTAGTTGCCCTCGTCCTAATATTGGCAACTAAAACGATGACCGTCGAGGAAGTGGAGAATGCAATGATTCAGGGTATGAAGCAGATGATGATGGCTACCGTAATCTTAGTCCTAGCATGGAGCATCAAGAGTGCAACTGAGGCCGTTGGAACTGCAGAGTACGTTGTCGGCCTAGCAGAAAGTGCAAAGGTTCCTGCAGGATTAATCCCAATGATAATCTTCCTAACGGCAATGTTCATATCGTTCACAACTGGAACGAGCTGGGGAACCTTCGGAATACTAATGCCCATAGCAATTCCACTCGCTTATAAGCTCGCTCCGAATGATCCCCACGTTCTCTACGCGAGCATAGGTGCTGTCTTCGCAGGGGGTATCTTCGGAGACCACTGCTCACCAATAAGCGATACCACAATCATGAGCTCAATGTTCTCAGGCTCAGATCACATTGACCACGTTACGACACAGATACCATATGCAGTAACAGCGGCCTCGGTCGGTTTAGTCCTCTACGTCCTCTTCGCTGCGGGCATTAGAAGTCCAGTAATACTCCTGCCAATAGGCACTGTCCTCCTTGTCCTAGCCTGGTACTTCCTCAGCGAGTGGTATGGCAAGAAGTACGGCATTCCCCATGGAAAGGTTCCGATATATCCAACTGAGATTTCAGAGTGAACTTTAAGTTCCCCTTTTCTATTTATCCTTAGGTGCAAATCATGGGATTACTTGAGGATAAAGCGTTAGTTGAAGCTGCACTTTTCGTCGCTGGGAGACCGCTAAGCGTTAAGGAGCTATCTAAAGCCCTTGGCATTAAATCCCAAGATTACCTCGAGAAGCTGATCGAGCTTATAGCGAGTGAGTATGCAGAGAGGAAGAGCGCAATTGAAGTAGTTAAAGTTGCAGGAGACAAGTGGGTCATGCAGGTTAAGCAGGAGTACTCGCAGAGAGTCATCCACCTAATGCCGAAGCCAGAGCTTAGATCTGGAGAGCTAAAGACACTCGCATTAATAGCCTACCTTCAACCCGTAGAGCAGAGCAAGATAATCAAGCTTAGGGGGAACCAAGCTTACGAGCATATAAGGAGGCTCCTCGAGATGGGTTTAATATACGCTGAACCCTACGAAAGAACAAAACTCCTCGGAACTACCGAGAAGTTTGCTGAGCTCTACGGATTTCCAGAAAATGATCCCAAGGTCATAAGAGAAGCCTTCAAGAAAGTTATTCACGCAGAATATGAAGATCTTGTTAAGAAGCTGGAAGAAACTGAGAGCCGGGAGAAGGATCCTACTACCAAGTCCAGTACCACAGACGAAAGTATTAAAAACCCCACTTAATTAAATTATTGGAAAGGTGGTAGGTATGGTCGTGCTGACAAAGGAGAAGATTATCGAGATAATCAAAAGGAAAACCGGAATGAGTAAAGAGGAAATTGAGGAAGAGATCAGGAAAATCATGGAAGAGGATCCACTACTAAGCGAACAGGGTGCTGCAGCACTGCTTGCGGAAAGATTAGGAATAGAATTGATAGAAGAAAAAGAAGAGAACCTCATGAAAATCTCAGATTTGTACCCAGGAGTGGATCCCAGGGAGGTAAACGTAGTAGGAAGAGTGCTTAAGAAGTATCCACCCAGGGAATACACCAAGAAGGATGGCTCAGCTGGAAGGGTTGCCAGCCTAATTATATACGATGATAGCGGGAGGGCAAGGGTAGTTCTATGGGATTCCAAAG
>QMUI01000166.1 GCA_003660485.1 Thermococci archaeon
AAACCTACCCGGCCTCCTAAGAGCAGGATCCAAAGCATCAGGCCTATTCGTCGCACCAATGACGATGACCTTGCCTCTTGACTTAAGCCCATCCATCAAAGTCAGTAATTGAGACACAACCCTCTTTTCCACTTCCCCAACAACTTCCTCCCTCTTCGGTGCTATTGCGTCAATCTCGTCTATGAAGATTATTGCTGGAGCATTCTCCTCAGCCTCCTTGAATATTTCCCTCAATCTCTCTTCGCTCTCTCCATAGTACTTGCTCATTATCTCTGGCCCATTGATTGCAATGAAGTAAGCGTTCGCCTCATTAGCCACAGCCTTAGCAAGTAAAGTCTTACCCGTCCCTGGGGGACCATAGAGAAGAACGCCCTTCGGAGGCTCAATTCCCAACCTTTCAAACAATTCAGGATGCTTGAGAGGTAACTCAACCATTTCTCTAATCTTCTCTATTGCATCCTTGAGCCCGCCAATATCCTCATAGGTAACTTCTGGAACTTTCTCTTCACGAACCTCAACTGCTTGGGGGAGAACTTCAACCTCAGTGTTGTACGTTATCTGGACTATACCCTTTGGTATCGTGTTGACGACTACGAACTTAAGCTCACCAAAGCCAACGGACATCGCTTCAAAGAACCCTCTAAATAGTTCATCAAAAGGTGTACCTGAATAAAATTCACCCCTGCCACTCGCAACTATTATATCTCCCTTTACAACTGGCCTGCCCAAAAGGTTGTTCTTTATAATGTCCCCAGGAATTTGGAGGATAACACCTCTTTGTGCTGGTGCTAAGATGACTTTTTTAGCTTCTCTAACTTGAGCTCTTCTGACTGTTACAAAGTCCCCTATACTAACCCCAGCATTCTTCCTTATATATCCATCCATCCTAATTATGTCAAGCCCTCTATCATCTGGGTGAGCGTTTGCAACTATTGCGGCTGTAACTCTTTCTCCTTCTATCTCTATGATATCTCCCGCTTGGACACCAAGCATTCTTTGATATTTTCTATCAAATCTAACTATTCCCCTTCCCACATCCCACTTTAAAGCTTCAGCAACTCTGAGCTTTATTTCCTCTTTCTTTTCCTCTCCTCTCCCAAGTATCATTTTCCCACCTCTCTTTTCTTCTTTTGAATCTCAATTGCTTCTTCTATCGTAATATTACCCAACGCAACTTCCCTCGCAAGTTCCGAGGAGATAGTGATTTTGCCTCCACTTAGCCTTCTACTTTGAGCTTTTATATTTTCTATTTCTCCCTTTGTAACATTATTCCCTTTGATGAGTTCCCTTATTGTAACTTCCCTTCCCTCTCTTAACCCTATATTTATTGACGCAATAATGTCCTGAATTGCCCAGGCTTCTATCCCTCCAACCCTCGGTGTTGTCCCTTTCTCGTTGACTAAGATTACTCGATAATCATCACCTAAGATTTTTGAAAGCGTCTTTAGCATAAGCGTTCTATGCCTCTTAGCACCATGGCCGATTTTTATCTTTGCCCCAGGATATTTTTCAAGTAGCTGAACTATAACATCAACATCCTTGGGGCTTTTTAAGTGATAGACCTCAAGAACCCTATTATCAGCTACAACACTTACTCCGGGTCTTTCTCCAGGATCAATCGCAATATACACGGACTCAAACCTTCTCTTCCCCTCTAGCTTCAAAAGTAGCTCGTCTATAAAATTCTCATCCCTAACAACTATTTTAGTGGGAAAGTTTATCTTTTTGTAATCTTTTTCTGAAGTCAATACAATCTCCACATCAAAGGGGATCTCTTCATCAATCCTTAAGCTGTAAAATGGAATCTTATGCTCCCTTAATACCTTAGTAGCTATATAATACACCCTTGCATCCGTTGTTATTATTGCTACCCGCATCGTTAGATAAGTAAAAGAGAAAGAATAAAAAGCTCACTCCTCAGGCTTGGGGAGAATTGCCTCAACACCAAGTACCTTCCACATGGCCTTTATCTGATTCCTTAGCTCTTCAATGGCTTCAGGTCTCTTGAACAAGTGCTTGAATCTTCCCTGGAGCTTAAGGTATTCCTCGATTGGCTTCTTGAATTCTATCCTCACTACCCTTCCACCCTCCTTGTGTACCTTTGCTCCCCCTCCTGGTGGCTGAATCTTAATGTTCCATATGTCCCCGTACTCGATCTCAAAGAGTGGCCATATCCCAGTTTCAATGGCCAGCCTTGCTATCTCAACACTCTTTTCGAGTGGTGTTCTCCAACCGGTTGGGCAGGTACAGTGAACCTGTACGAATGCCGGGCCATCGACCTTAGCAGCTTTCTTTACTTTCTTTATGAAATCGAATGGGTTACCAATGCTAGCAGTTGCAACATATGGGACTTGGTGGGCAGCTGCAATGAGAGCAACCCACTTCTTTGGCTTGTCCTCACCAATTGAGTATTTTCCTGGCGGTGATGTTGTGGTCCATGCTCCGTAGGGGGTTGAGCTTGATCTCTGGATTCCCGTGTTCATGTAAGCCTCATTATCGTACATCAAGTATACTACATTGTGCCACCTTTCGAGCATTCCCGAGAGAGCTTGCAGGCCTATATCTGCCGTACCACCATCGCCACCTATGGCAAGAATCTTCCCCTTAATTCCCTTCTTTTTCCATGCTGCTTCAATTCCACTTGCCGCAGCTGCAGCGTTCTCAAATGCAACGTGAACCCAGGGAACTTTCCAAGCGGTGTATGGAAATACTGCTGAAACTACCTCCATACATCCAGTTGCTTGGGCGATTGCGAATGCATTTGGATCTCCATATTTTTCTTCCATGGCTTCACTAAATGCCTTAGTTGCAAGCTTTAAAGCTATAGCACAGCCACAGCCAGCACAGGCAGCGTGACCGGGAGCCCAATATTCACGAGTGGTAACGGGAGGCTTTCTAACCGCCATTCTAATCACCTCACAAGAGCTCCTTCCTCAGTCCAATCCAGCTTATTGGCTTCTCAACCTTACCCTCCTCAAGGGCCTTCTTAGCAATTCCCAATGCTTCATCAAGCTGGTCAAATGTCACGTCTCTTCCACCGAGTCCGGCTATAAAGTCTAGGAGTATCGGCTTCTCGCTCTCATTAATTAGGGCGGCTGAGGCATCTGTAAAGACTGCCCCATATAGACCCATGCTTATATTCTTCTCGATGAAGGCGAGAATCTTAGTCTTCTTTGCAAGCTCTCTTATCTCTTCAACTGGGAACGGCCTATAGACTGTTATCTTTGCTGCCCCAACCTTGTATCCCTCTTCCCTCTTCTTGTCAACCCATTCCTTGAGGGTTCCAGCCAGTGACCCCATAGTGACAAAGATTATATCGGCATCCTCAGTTTTATATTCCTCAATCTTCTGGTACTTCCTACCGAACTTCTTCTCGAACTCTGCAAATGCTTCATCAATTACCTTCTTTGCTCTCTCCATGGCCTCCCACACTAAGTATCTGGTTTCCATGTAGTGAGCTGGGAAAGCTAATGTTCCCTGGGTTATGGGCCTGTGTGGATCAACGTACGCGTGCTTTGGCGCATACTCTCCCAAGAACTCATCGACAACTT
>QMUI01000167.1 GCA_003660485.1 Thermococci archaeon
CTGCTTTAAAATCTCCTTGCATCATTTTGTAACGCGTCTCTGTACCCTCTCGCTTGGATTAAGTAGCTGAGCTTTCCTTTGAAGTAACTGCTGTACAGAAACTCCCCTCTCTTTTCTTTAGTAAATTCATAATTAAGGCCATTAACAAACCCCATAGACAAGCTCCATGAACAGGCTCTCTAAGGGAACTATAAAGGCATAGAAGGTTAGCTTCCTTTGTTAAGGGTTATGACTGGGATTTTTAACTCTTTAAACAGCCCAACTAAGTACCTAAAACAAATCTTTATGTCCATGAAAACCTTAACCAAGTCCAAATAAACCCATGAAGGCTCTTTCCCCCTATTAAACGAAGTTAATCATGTTCGGCTAATTTCCAATGATCTTGATTACCTTTTCACTGTTTCAAATACCTCCAAATGGAAAGAAAAATAAGGTCAGCCAGGAATCCGGTCATCACCCTTCAGCATCGGATGGCGCTCATCACACTGGGTAAGTTAGTCAGACCTTTAAAAACCTTTTAACCTCCTTGGCAACTTCTTCAACTTTTACCTCCCTCTGCTCTCCACTTTCCATATCTCTAATCGTTATAACCCCCCTTTCCAAGTCCTTCCTTCCAACGATTATTGTTATCTTAGCTTTAATCCTGTTTGCGTAGTCGAGGGCCTTCCTCAGCTTCCTCCCCATGAGTTCTACTTCAACCTTAACACCTTCTCTTCTAAGCCTTGAAGCTATCGAAATTGCCTCTCTCTTTGTGTCTCCTACTGAAACGACATACACGTCCGGTGAGAGATCTATTTCGGGAATTACCCCCTTCCATTCTAAGATCGGAATAAGCCTCTCAACACCTATCGCAAAGCCAGTCGCCGGGGTAGGCCTCCCACCGAACACCTCGATTAAGTTGTCGTACCTTCCTCCCCCACCAATAGATCCTATTCCAAGCTCATTGGGTGCAATAGCCTCAAAGACGACACTCGTGTAGTAATCAAATCCTCTTGCAATCCCAAGATCTATCACAACCCAGGATGAAACCCCATAAGCATTTAGGATATCAACAAGCTCGTACAATTTTTTTATCTCATCCTGAGCCTTTTCGCTCTTAAACAACTCCTCGGCCTTCGGTAAAACTTCATCTGGTCTGCCCCTTATCTCCACAAGCGAGAGAACTTTCTCAACTCCAGCATCGTCAAGCCCAAACTTCTTGAGCTCATCTATGAACTCTTCCTGGGTGAGCTTGTCCTTCTTATCTATTATCCTCATTAGGCCTATGTCATCCTTAACCCCGAGCATCTTTGCGAACTCGTCAAGCAAAACTCTATCTCCAATGTTCACTGTAAAGTCTTTCAAACCAACGGAGAGGTAGCTCTCGACGAAGAGAGAAATCACCTCGGCATCTGCCTCAACCCTATCGCTCCCTATGAGCTCAACTCCCGCCTGCCAGAACTCCCTGTAGCGACCGCTCTGAGGCTCTTCATATCGGAACATGTTGGCTATATAGTACCACTTTATGGGCTTTGGAGCATTCTGAAATTGGTTAACGTAGAGTCTTGCAACGCTTGATGTCATGTCCGGCCTTAGAGAGACATCCCTCCCTCCCTTATCCTTGAACGCATACAGCTGCTTCACTACCTCTTCCCCACTCCTGAGTTCAAACAATTTAGTGTACTCCATTACTGGAGTTAGAATCTCCTTAAAGTTATATCTCTCGAAAACTTCCCTTATTCTTTCGAACACCCATCTTCTTTTTGCCATCTCTTCCGGAAGAAAATCCCTCGTTCCCTTTACCCTCTCTATCATCTTTATCTCCCTCTGCCTCTATCCAAACCCAAAATAAAAACCTTCTGAAATCTGAAATTTTGTCGAAAACTTTTATATGCATAAAATGTAAAATATCAGCTGGTGATCCTCATGGGCAAGCTCGACTGGATTAGGGAAGAACTTGAGGAACTAAAGAAGAAGGGACTTTATGTAACCATTAGAGTCCTTCAAAGCGCCCAAGGTCCGTGGATCGTTGTGAACGGGAAGAGAGTTTTGAACATGTGTTCAAACAACTACCTCGGCTTAGCAGCACATCCAAAGATTAAGGAGGCCGCAATAAGGGCCATTCTCGACTATGGTGTTGGAGCAGGTGCGGTAAGAACTATAGCCGGAACTATGGAGCTCCACGTTGAGCTTGAAGAAAAGCTGGCAAAATTCAAGAAGAGGGAAGCTGCGATCCTCTTCCAGAGCGGTTACAATGCAAACCTTGGAGCAATTAGCGCCCTCCTCAAGAAGGGAGAGGATGGAGTCTTTATCAGTGAAGAGCTAAACCACGCTAGCATTATAGACGGAATGAGGCTCAGTGGTGCTCCTAAGGTTATTTACAAGCACCTTGACATGGAAGATTTGAAGAAGAAGCTTGAGGAGAACAAGGACAAAAAGAAGAAGATAATTGTCACGGACGGAGTATTCTCAATGGACGGTGACCTCGCTCCACTCCCGGAGATAGTTGAATTAGCCGAGCAGTACGACGCTATAGTGTACGTTGATGACGCTCACGGTGAGGGAGTTTTAGGAGACCACGGAAGGGGTATAGTGGACCACTTCAACCTTCATGATAGGGTAGACTTCGAGATGGGTACGCTGAGCAAGGCCTTTGGAGTTATCGGTGGCTACGTTGCGGGGCCCGAGGAGGCGATTGAGTACCTAAAGCAGAGGGCAAGGCCATTCCTGTTCTCAAGCGCTATGAACCCACCAGACGTTGCAGCTGCAATTGCAGCCGTTGAGATTCTCCAAAAGAGCGATGAGCTCGTCAAGAAGCTCTGGGACAACACGCACTACCTCCAGAAGGGACTTAGGGATCTCGGCTATGACTTGGGTAACACCAAGCACCCAATAACCCCAGTAATGCTGTACGATGAGAAGCTAGCCCAGGAATTCTCAAGGAGGCTGTTCGAAGAGTACAACATCTTCGCCCAGGCCATAGTCTATCCAACCGTCCCACTTGGAACCGCAAGGATAAGGCTAGAGCCATCAGCGGCCCACTCAAAGGAGGATCTGAAGCTTGTAATTGACGCCTTTGAGGACTTAGGAAAGAAGACCGGCTTCTTGAAGTGACACCTTCTTTTTTCTCTTATTGTTAAAATTAAAACTTTGTCCATTCAACTTTGTAATAAACAACGTCATTATCCTCATCGACAATGGCCATTATCATGCTTTTTCTTACTCCGTGAGCCACCCTAGCCCTTGCCGTGATGTCATTAGGAGAAAGCTTTTGATTCTCCCTCACAACCCATATCAACCAGTCGGAATGTTCTGCATTCTTCCTGTAAACCCTGAAGTGGGAGCCAAACTTCAACGCTGACTTAACTATGTACCCCCTGTCCCTAAGGTCCTTGTAGACAAGGTACTTAATGTCAAAATCTTCATCTTTTCTCCTTCCAAGCTCGACTAGATCTTGGAAGTTCAATTCTTTATTTCCGTCGAGAACTTTTATCCAACCTCTCTCCGTTAGGTAGGCTGC
>QMUI01000168.1 GCA_003660485.1 Thermococci archaeon
GCTTTGCCTTGGCTATAAACTCATCAGTAAACTCCAAGAGTCTCTCAAGATCTCCAGATTTTAGCATCTCAACTATCCTCCTGTCGTACTCCTCAGACTCTTTTGCATAACCGTAAGGACCGTCTTCGCTGTGGGCATGCCCATGATCTGCGCTCACAACTATGGCAACTTTCTTGTCTGCCTTCTCGAGAAGATTTGCTAAGAATCTCCCAAACTCTATGAGCCTATCCCTTTCGAGCTTTGCAGGAGTTATTAGGACGAGTGGCTTCTTCTCGAGGAAATGGAGGGGAATTATTTCCCCCCATGTCAGCGGAAACCTTGAGTACCTTCCGCTGTACGTTGCGAAGTTTATGTCAACGACAGGAAACTCGGCCCTAGCCCCCAGGAATATTTCCTGAGCTAATTCCCTATCGGTTTCATACTCCTTCTCAACTGGCACCTTTACATCGTTAAAAGGTAGCCACGGGATTAGGTGTTCGGCCATTACAATTCCAAGGGCCCAGCTTATCCTGACGTTGTGCGGGGTTATCAATACGTAGGTTTCCGCCCCTCTCAGCTCTTTCCCAATCTCTTTCAGGTTTTCATGTAGCTTTCTTGTTTCCTCATCTGGGGGGTAAACGGCCTCATTTCCGTGGGGCATTATGGCCATCCCGATCAGCATTTTACCACCGCAAAATATTTGGAGTACCTAATTTTAACTTTCTCCTCGAACTTGGCGAAATTTAATTATCTTTAGAACTTATCTCCTTTCACAATGTAAAGTTTAACTCGGGGTGAATACTTGTCATTTTCGGTGGTGAAAGTTAACAAAGGCAAAATTTTTTAAGAACGTGTAACTTTAATGTTAGACGGATTTGTTCACCGGGGGTGATACCAATGGCAGTGGGAGAGAAGATCACCATAAGCGTAATTAAGGCTGACGTCGGCGGTTGGCCTGGGCACTCGAGAGTTCACCCTGCCCTAATAGAGAGGGCAAAGGAGGTTCTAAGCGAGGCCCAGAAGGAGGGGACTCTAATAGACTTTTACGTCACGTACGCTGGAGATGATCTACAGTTAATAATGACCCACAAGAAGGGCGTTGACAGCTCCGAAATTCACGGTCTCGCATGGGAGGCATTTAAGAAGGCCACCGAAGTCGCCAAAGAACTTGGATTATACGGTGCAGGTCAGGATCTCCTAAAGGATGCATTCAGCGGGAACGTCAGAGGATTAGGCCCAAGTGTTGCCGAGATGGAGATTACGCTGAGGAAGAGCGAGCCCATAGTCACCTTCCACCTAGACAAGACGGAGCCCGGAGCTTTCAACTTACCGATATTCAGGATGTTTGCTGATCCATTCAACACTGCCGGTCTAGTAATCGATCCAAAGATGCACATGGGGTTCAGGTTCGAGATCTGGGACATCTACGACCACAAGAAGGTCATCATGAGCTCACCCGAGGAGATGTA
This sequence comes from Thermococci archaeon, assembly GCA_003660485.1. GTDB lineage: Archaea > Methanobacteriota_B > Thermococci > Thermococcales > Thermococcaceae > Pyrococcus. The sequence goes on from QMUI01000168.1 coordinate 1,449, forward strand.
TGATATTCTTGCATTAATAGGGGCAAAGGGTAGGTACGTGATCAAGAGGGTCTATCCAAAGAAGGGTCACCCAATACCAGAGGACGAGCCCGTTGCGGTGGTCTCAACTGAAAAACTCTATGAAATTGCCGGAGAGTACGTTGGTAAGGACGACCCAGTTGCAATAGTTAGGGCTCAGAGCGGTCTTCCAGCCCTTGGAGAGGTTCTCGAGCCATTCGCCTTCCCACACTTGGTCAGCGGGTGGATGAGGGGTTCGCACAACGGCCCACTAATGCCAGTCCCGCTCAAGTACGCAACGCCAACTAGGTTCGATGGACCGCCAAGGGCGGTAGCGTTAGGATGGCAGATCAGCCCAGAAGGGAAGCTGATCGGTCCAGTTGACCTGTTCGACGATCCAGCCTTCGACTGGGCCAGGCAGAAGGCCATGGAGATTACGGACTACATGAGGAGGCACGGGCCGTTCGAGCCACACAGGTTGCCCCTTGAAGAGATGGAGTACACTACGCTCCCAGGGGTTCTCGAAAAGTTAAAGAACAGGTTTGAGCCAGTGGAGTGATCAGAGATTGAATGCTCCTTTTATTCCATTTATTATCATTTGAACAGCCATTGATGTAAGGATTAGTCCCATCATTCTCGTCGTTACCTTAATTCCCACTCGACCCATCTTCTCGATTATCTTGTTACCCGACGATAAGATAAGATAGACCGTAACACTTACGGTGATTATTGTCAAAATGACAATCACTGGATTCTCCCTAGTCGTGTACAGCATAACCGTGGTTATGGCTCCAGGGCCGGAGATCAGCGGAATTGCTAAAGGAATTACAGCAACTTCCTCTAATGTTACCTCCTCCTCGTCTATCTTTACTGAAGAGAGCTTTCCGGATAGCATCTCCATTCCCATTCTGAACAGCAATATTCCACCGGCAATTGCGAAGGCATCAACGCTTGACCCAAAGAACTTGAATATCCACTGGCCTATCAGGGCAAAGGTTATCAAAGTCACTAGAACTGTTATTGACACTTTCCTGGCCACTTTGTGTCTCTTCTCTATGGGAAGGTGACTTACAACGCCCCATAAAAACGGGAACCGCTCCAATGGGGTTGGTTATTGCAAACAGACCAGCGTACATAAGGATGAAAGACTTTAGACCTTCCATTTAATCACCTGGCTATGAAGGGGTATGGGCTTTAAAAACTTTAAAGTCTCCATACCTTTACAGAGAAAATGCTTTTTTCGCCCTTTGCCCTATAAGCCCTTATTGACCCTGAATCTATTAAAACCCTAAAATAACTTGAGCCATCAAAAGATATTCCAGAAGCGTATGATCTTCCAGGTATATTAGAAAGCATCAGAATTAAATTGCCAATATCTGATGTTCTACCGCTGTACAGAACGTACCTTCCCTTAAGGGTGTAATATATATCGAAGATGGTGGATAATGTATCCTCCTCTGAAATTAAGAGTTGAAGCATTTTTCTGTGATCTTTAAATTGTCTTATGGGGTTATCCAGAACTACGTCAAGTAACTGCAATAGAACGTCCTCCGGAACCTGAGGAGATTTAACTTTAATTGAAAATTCGACGATGTTTCCTTCAGATATAACAATGTTATCATTTCCTAGGTCTTCTATAACTTCAACATTCTCTATTTTTCCGGATTCCATATCAAGCTCTCCTACTATCCTTGGACTTACACTCTCAACTATCTCAGGCCATATTGAAACTATTGGATCCAGGGGATCATATTCACCAGTGTAGTTGTTTCCGAGTAGTTTATTGCTCTCATTTATCCCTTCCATAATCCCTCGTACGCCAATGTGATAACAAAAATAAAAATCTTTCCCATGCCAGTTAGTCAAAAAAGTCATTTATTCGAAAATTTTCAACTATAAGTATTTCAGGAAGTAATTAAAAAACAAGGTTCCGAATATTTTTTACCTTATTTAGTAACATTCAAGAGGTCATTCCACCGCTTTTTAGTCCTTTGAAAGCATCCTGGGGGCATTAACTCTCTCTCGGGACAGTAGCCAAGCTGAATAC
>QMUI01000169.1 GCA_003660485.1 Thermococci archaeon
AAGAGCAGGCTTTTCAGTCGACTGGAGCAGAGAGTTCTACACCACCTCGCTCTTCCCGCCGTTCAGCAAGTTCATAGAGTGGCAGTTCTACAAGCTGAAAGAGAAGGGGTATATAGTTAAGGGCTCTCACAGGGTCAGGTGGGATCCTGTAGTGGGAACTCCCCTAGGAGATCACGACCTAGTTGATGGTGAAGATGTCCCAATTCTCGACTACGTGATAATCAAGTTCGAGCTGAGGGAGAATGGAGAAACGATATATCTACCGGCAGCAACCCTCAGGCCCGAAACCGTTTACGGAGTAACGAACATGTGGATAAACCCAGAGGCGACGTACGTTAAAGCGAAGGTCAAGCGCGGTGATAGAGTTGAAACGTGGATAGTCAGCAGGGAGGCAGCGTACAAGCTCTCGTTCCAGGATAGAGAGATAGAAGTTATAGAGGAGTTTAAAGGTGAAAAGCTAGTTGGAAAGTACGTTAAGAACCCTGTAACCGGTGATGAGGTTATTATTCTCCCAGCGGAATTCGTTGATCCTGATAACGCTACCGGAGTCGTCATGAGCGTTCCTGCTCATGCTCCCTTCGACCACGTAGCTTTGGAGGATCTAAAGAAGGAAAGCGAGATACTTATCAAGTACGACATAGACCCCCGGGTGGTTGAGGAAATAAGCTACATCTCACTGATAAAGCTTGAAGGCTACGGTGAGTTCCCTGCAGTTGAAGAGGTTCAAAAGCTGGGGATAAAGAGCCAGAAGGACAAAGAAAAGCTCGAACAGGCAACAAAGGCAATTTACAAGGCCGAATACCACAAAGGGATCTTTAAGGTTCCACCATACGAAGGTAGGCCAGTTCAGGAAGTAAAGGAGCTTGTAGCGAAGGACATGATGGAAAAGGGAATAGCGGAGATAATGTACGAGTTTGCCGACAAGAACGTGATTTCAAGGTTCGGAAACAGGGCCGTAATAAAGATAATCCATGACCAGTGGTTTATAGACTACGGAAACCCTGAGTGGAAAGAGAAGGCTAGGGAAGCACTGAAGAGGATGAAGATATACCCTGAAACGAGAAGGGCTCAGTTCGAGGCAGTAATTGACTGGTTGGACAAGAAGGCCTGCGCGAGGAAAGTTGGACTAGGAACTCCATTACCATGGGATCCGGATTGGGTAATAGAGAGCCTGAGCGACTCAACGATTTATATGGCCTACTACACGATAAGCAGGCACATAAACAAGCTAAGAGAGGAGGGCAAGCTCGATCCCGAGAAGCTCACGAGAGAGTTCTTCGACTACATATTCCTGGAGGAGTTCAACGAGGAGAAAGAGAAGGAGCTAGAAAAGAAGACCGGAGTTCCTGCAGAGGTAATCCACGAGATGAAGGAGGAGTTTGAGTACTGGTATCCACTCGACTGGAGATGCTCGGGTAAAGACCTCATACCAAATCACCTGACGTTCTTCATATTCAACCACGTGGCAATATTCCCGGAGAAACACTGGCCGAAGGGAATCGCGGTTAACGGCTTTGGAACTTTAGAAGGACAAAAGATGAGCAAGAGCAAGGGGAACGTGCTGAACTTCATAGATGCGATAGAGGAGAACGGGGCCGATGTGGTTAGGCTCTACATAATGAGTCTGGCGGAGCACGACAGCGACTTCGACTGGAGGAGAAAAGAGGTAGGGAAGCTAAGGAGGCAGGTTGAGAGGTTCTACGAGCTGATAAGTCAGTTCGCTGAGTATGAAGCAAAGCCGACCGAGCTGAAGGCAATTGACAAGTGGCTACTTCACAGGCTGAACAAGGCCATAGTTGAGACAACAAGGGCTTTAGAAGAGTTTAGAACGAGAACGGCAGTACAGTGGGCGTTCTACAGCATAATGAATGACCTAAGATGGTACATGAGGAGGACTGAAGGTAGAGACGATGATGCAAAGAGGTTCGTCCTAAGGACTCTAGCAGACGTCTGGGTTAGGTTAATGGCACCCTTCACACCGCACATCTGCGAAGAGCTCTGGGAGAAGCTTGGTGGGGAGGGCTTCGTAAGCTTGGCTAAGTGGCCAGAGCCAGTAGAAGAGTGGTGGAACGAGGAAGTTGAGGCAGAAGAGGAGTTCATCAAATCGTTGATAGAAGACATCAAGGAGATAATCGAGGTTGCAAAGATAGAGAACCCAAGGAGAGCGTACATCTACACGGCCCCAGAGTGGAAGTGGCGTGTTGTCGAAGTTGTCGCTGAGAAGAAGGACTTTAAGGCTGCAATGGCAGAGCTAATGAAGGATGAAGAGATAAGGAAGCACGGTAAAGAAGTTGCAAAAATTGTTCAGAGGTTAATCAAGGATAGGGTCTTTGAAGTCAAGAAGATAGATGAGGAGAAGGCCCTAAGAGAAGCTAAGGACTTCATTGAGAGGGAGCTGGGCATCGAAGTCATTATAAACCCTGAGGAAGACAAGGGAGGGAAGAGGAAGCAAGCTATGCCTCTGAAACCTGCTGTTTTTGTGGAGTAACTTTCTTCCCTTCTCTCACCTTAAATTGTTATTGACATAATTTTGTCAAACAATTCTTAAATATATTCAATTCTTTAACATATATACGTCAATGGAGGTGGTTCTATGATCAAGCTTAGAGACGAGCTTGGAACTGCAACTACCGATTCAGCTCAAAAAATACTCTTATTAGGAAGTGGTGAACTTGGCAAGGAGATAGCCATTGAGGCACAGCGTTTAGGTGTTGAAGTTGTTGCGGTCGATAGGTACGCTAACGCTCCAGCCATGCAAGTGGCCCATAGGAGTTACGTTGGCAACATGAAGGATAAGGACTTCCTTTGGAGCGTCGTTGAGAGGGAGAAGCCAGATGCAATAATCCCGGAGATTGAAGCGATAAACCTCGACGCTCTATTTGAATTTGAAAAGGAAGGCTACTTCGTAGTTCCCAACGCAAAGGCAACCTGGATCGCAATGCACAGGGAGAGACTTAGAGAAACACTAGTCAAGGAGGCAAAGGTTCCAACTTCGAGGTACATGTACGCTACAACCTTAGACGAGCTTTATGAGGCCTGTGAGAAGATAGGTTATCCCTGCCACACCAAGGCAATAATGAGCTCCTCCGGCAAGGGTTCGTACTTCGTTAAGGGTCCCGAGGATATACCAAAGGCATGGGAAGAAGCTAAAACGAAAGCTAGAGGAAGTGCCGAGAAAATAATCGTGGAAGAGCATATAGATTTCGACGTAGAGATTACGGAACTAGCCGTGAGACACTTCGATGAGAACGGCGAGATAGTTACAACCCTTCCAAGACCAGTGGGTCACTACCAGATTGATGGTGATTACCACGCAAGCTGGCAGCCAGCCGAGATTAGCGAGAAGGCCGAGAGGGAAGTGTACAGAATTGCAAAGAGAATAACAGATGTTCTCGGCGGTTTAGGTCTCTTCGGTGTAGAGATGTTCGTTAAAGGGGATAAGGTTTGGGCCAATGAAGT
>QMUI01000170.1 GCA_003660485.1 Thermococci archaeon
CTCAATCAAAAATTGAGCAGAGAAGATATTGAAAATGCCAGTAAAAGAGTATTGTTTCTTAAAAATAAGCTCATTGAATTAAATGCTTCGAAGGAAGATATAAAGAGCGTTGATAATTGTATTAAGGATGTATATACCCTTCAAGAGGAGGGCAAATTTTACACTGCTCTAAAGCAGAGTAGAAGTTGTGCCATTATCGCTTCAGATTCACTTGGCTCAATCCTTGCAGTTTCGGATCGTATAAAACTAATAGAGTATGCCCAGGAAGAGCTTCGAAACCTTACCATCATGAAAAATGAAGTCGAGGAAGAGTGGAAAAAGATACTGGAGAGGGGAGTTAATTTTACCGATTACATGGTGGTTGGCCTCATAGCAGAAGAAGACATTCTCAAGGCAGAAATCTTCATGAACGATTCACGTAATTTCTTGAAAAGACTTCAAAAAATGCCAAACCCTCAAACTCCAGAAGAAATTGAAAACGTCACTATATTAGGAAGCTGGGTAGGAGGTTACCTGGAATTTGCCAGAAGTTTCTTGGAAGATGCGCGAGTGCTAATGACTCGTGTTAACTCCGGTAATTTCAGTCCAAATGAATTGCAGGAGGATGTATATGCACTCAGGGACTACCTCTTAAGTATTGTCATTCCATGCAATTCCATGAAGCCCATGGCTGCAGTGGCGTGCGACTGGAAAGAGTATAATAAAAAATTGGGGCTTATGGGGGCAGAGAGGAGGTATTATTCTGCGGCAATTTATTATCTCCTATACGCAATTGCAATAAATGACCATATAAGTGAATTTAAAGCTCTAGATCTAGCCTTTAACAGTACGAAAACCCTCGCAGATAGAGTGAAGATGGTCCTTGATCTAAGACATGAGGCTTTAACTTTGCTAAATAGTTGCCCTCAAGATCCGATAACGTCTTTATACGTGAGTGATGCAGTGGGGTGGTATTTCAAGCAGGGAGATATAATCTTGGAACATATGTTAGAATTCCGGGGAGAGGATCCAACGCCTCAGCCAATATATAGCTATGAGATGGCGAAAATTATCGCTAAGAAGATGTGTCGCGCTTTCATACTAGATCGCATAAACAATTCTGAGAATCCTTATTCTTAATTGACTGTTGGAATGTAGCCTGCAAATCAATTGAAGAAGTTGAAAGTATAGCACTTTGTAAGGAAAAGCCTAGTGTCTTGAATCTTTCACTTCAAGGTACAGCTCTATCGCCTCTCTTATATTCTTAAGGACTTCATCTTCGGTCTCTCCCTGACTCAAACATCCTGGGAGCTCTGGAACATAGGCAACGTACCCTCCCTCCGGCTGAGGTTCAAGAACTACTTGGAACTTCCTTGACTCGACAAAAAGCTCAATGCCCCTCATTTCTTTCACCTAAATACTCCATAATCCCCTTAATTGAATTTACTATTCCTTGCATCTCCCTAAATTTTATGTCCTCTTCAAGCTTCTCGTAAGGCTTTAGGAGCTCATCTCTCTCCAAGAGTTCTTCGATTATCGAATCAATGCCCTTTCCCATGTTCCTCCTTACAACCTCTACCCACAGCTCCACCTGCTCCTTATGCCTTTCCAGTATCTTTGGATATTCTAGCATCCCAAAGTGAGCGAAGCATATCTTCTTGCTCCCTAAGGAGATCATCTTTTCGAGGGATTCAATGTAGAGCTCCTTAATGAACTTTGGAGGGGTTGCCGGCCTGAGGTACACTTCACCATCAACGTCTAAGTACACTCCCGCAGAATCCCCAGTGAAGAGGTACTCGCCAAAGAGGTAGCTCTGGTGATGCGAGGCATGCCCAGGAGTCTCAATAACTTCAATCCCCTCGGGCGGTTTCGCGATGTTCTCTTCTGGAATTGGGAGAGGCCTTCCATATGCCAAAGCTACTTCACCGAGAACCCTCTTGCTCGCCTCCCACAGCTTCTCGGGATTAACTAAATGCCTGACTCCCCTCTCGTGGACGACGACTTTAGCCTTAGGGTACAGCCTGAGGAAGTGTCCTATCCCTCCCGCGTGGTCGAGGTGGATGTGAGTAAGCAAAACGTACTCCACCTTAACTCCTAGAGAATCCAGGGCCCGCTTAAGGGTTTTCACCGTTGATGCTGGGCCAACGTCAACCACCGCGTTGAGATCTTTTATCACCCAGGAGCCAATGAACTTTCTGTAGCCCTTTAACTCAAGGGGGAGTTCGATCAAGTATAGATTACCATACTCGATTATCACTTCCCCCACCGTTACCGTTAATAAAAGGAGCGCGCTATTAAGTTATGGTGGAACTTATGCAGAAAATAGAGGCCATCTACGAGGATGGCGTGTTTAAGCCCCTGAAAAAGGTGAACTTAAAAAACGGGCAGAAAGTAATAATTCATGTATTTCCGAGCATTACCGAGAAGACCTTCGGAGTAATAAAACTAGACAGAAAGGAAGTCGATAAGATAATCGAGGAGATAGAAGATGGCTGGGGGGAAGGTATTCTTTGATTCTAACGTTTTAATTTATCATCTTTCTGGCATCGAAGATGCAAAGGAGTTAATCATGATGGTTGAGCTTGGGGAGGTAAAAGGGTTAATAAATCCAATCGTTATTTCTGAAGTCCTGTTCTACTATATAAGGGCCAAAACCAAAATGAGACCTTACGATATCAAGAAAAATCCCTCTATCATTGAAGCTCTTAACTTGACGCCCGTGTTTGAGTTACTCTCGATATTTGAGATCCTTAACGTTAGTGGGGAGGTGCTCTCAGATCTTGATGCTGTTATAAAAAAGTATCATCTGCTCCCTAACGATGCAATAATAGCTGCAACTTGCAGGCACTACGGAATTGATAAAATTGCAACCTTCGATGAGGACTTCGAGAGAGTGGACTTTCTTAAAGGGAGGAGGTAGTATGAGGGAGGTAACACCTAAGAAGATTATGGAGATGAAGGGCAGGGAAAAGATAACCATGATCACAGCTTACGACTATCCCTCGGCACTCTTGGCAGATAAGGCCGGCTTCGATATCGTGTTCGTAGGAGATTCCCTTGGGATGGTTGTTTACGGTGATGAGAACACCCTAAACGTGACGATGGAGCAAATGGTCTTTCACACTAGGGCTGTAGCAAAGGCCGTAAAGAGGGCTCTTGTTTTGGCGGACATGCCCTTCGGAAGCTACGAGGTCAGCGTTGAAGAGGGAGTTAAGAATGCGATAAAGCTGATTCAAGCTGGAGCAGATGCCGTAAAAATAGAAGGTGGGGCTGATCATGAAAAGCTTGTGAGGAAGCTCGTTAGGATGGGAATCCCCGTCATGGGCCACACAGGCTTAACACCGCAGAGGTACCTCAGGCTTGGGGGCTACAGGATAATGGGTGGCACTGATGAAGAGGTTGAGGAGATAATAAGGGATGCAAAGGCTTTGGAGAGGGCAGGGGCCTTCGCGGTAGTTCTGGAGTTC
>QMUI01000171.1 GCA_003660485.1 Thermococci archaeon
AAAAGGACATCCCTGTAATACTTCCTAGCTATTTCACTGGCCTCTCTTTTGACGTTCTCAAGCTCGTTGAGCTTTTCAGAGAGCATTGCCTGGTAATCCTTGAGGAGCTGGGAAGGGGTTCCCTCCCCCTCGGGGATCTCAAACCTCTCGAATGAGTGCTTCGCAAGGATGGGATTGGCTTTGTCATAGTCTTCGGACAGGAACACCACCGCAAGAACCACGGTGTCCTTAAGCTCCCTGTAAACGAGGGCAACTCTGCCCTCAAGGGCGGAAGACAGCTCCTCTTTAAGAACCGGGAACTTAGTTTTTTCGACTGTGCCAGCAAGAACCATAACAGTTCCGCTGTGCTTGAGATAAGAGATATCAATGTTAAACGATGAGAGCATTTCAAGGGTCTTTATGTCGGCCTTGATTTCCTCTATTTCAGAGTTTATTGAGCTCATCTTGCTTTCTACGGCCTTGATACGGGGCTCAACTTCCTCAAGGAACCTTTCTGTATCCCTTATGAGCTCTTCTATGCCCCTGTAGTGGTACTCCTTTTTTTCAGGCTCTTTGGGAGATATAAACTCCTTGAGTCCCCCGCTCTTCTCGGGGAAATAGTTCCTGAGAAAATCGGCCATTCTCGATATTGTAATCGCATAGGAAGCGGCCTTGCGGTAGAACTCGTTGGGGGCGTCCCTCTGAGCTATCTTGACGTCCACCTCCCGAATCTCCACAACACCGGCCTCGTGGAGGTACGTGAGTAACTTGTCCTTGTATCTTTCTAGAGTTATGAGATCAACTTTAAGCATCTCTGCCGGCCGGAACATGCTCAACTCCCTCTCACGAGTTGTATCGCAACAGAAACAGCATTCTCAAAGTTCTGGGTGGCTTTGACTTTCATTTCCTCGATTTCCGTTTCCCCGCCCTCAATGATCTTCTTGGCCTCTCCCTCACCTTCAAGCCTAGCATCTTCAACCAGTTTCTCACCCTGGAGGTTTGCCTCTCTGATTATTTCCTCCTCAATGAGCTTGGCCTCTGATTTAGCTTGTTCGATTATCTTCTTCGCTTCCGCCTTTGCCGCTTCAATCCGAGCTTCCGCTTCCTTTTCAGCATCAACAATGCGCTTGATGACCTCCTCCATGATTGGCCCCCCGTGAGATTGAAAATAAGCTCTAACCTCGCCTTTGGCTAACCTAATCAACTTTAAATAATTTGTGGTAGTCCAATTCATAAGCCCAAAACCAGAAAAGACCACACAACAAATAATGAAGGGGGTGATAAAATGCTCGATGTCATTGGGATCGGAAACCTCAATTATGATATAATAATGCTGGTGGACAGGTTCCCGGAGTTCCATGAAAAGATATCGGCAAAGAAAGCGGTCTTTGGGCTAGGAGGTGCAGCAGGGAACACAATCACATGGCTGGCTCACATGGGGCTAAAAACTGGCTTCATAGGGGCGGTTGGGAACGACGAGGTTGGACGGGCTCACATAGAATACTTCAAGAAAATTGGGGTTGACACAGGAGGAATAAAGGTAGTAGACGTCCCCTCCGGAATCGCGGTGGTGATAATCCACGGGGAAGACAAAAGGATCGTTAAGTACCTCGGCGCAAACGAAAAGAGGGAACTGGACTTTGATTACATGAAACAGGCACGGCACATCCACCTTTCCTCAAACCCGGAGAGAATAATAAAGGAAGCCGTTGAGTTTGCAAGCGAGAACGGAATAGGAGTTTCAGTTGACATAGGTGAAGCCCCCCTCCCAGCGGGTATCGAGGAGAAAATAGACTACCTGCTGATGAATGAAGACGAATACAGGAGAAAGTTCGGATCTTTGGATCCAAGCCTCTCAACGGCGAAAAACCTTATAATAACCCTCAACGGAGGAGGTGCGCTAGTCCGGGACAGCAAAGGCCGTGTCAGGGAGGTCAGAGGATTGAGCGCAGAGGTAGTTGATTCTACTGGCGCCGGAGATTCCTTTGCGGCAGGCGTTATTTTTGGAGTTCTTAACGGCTGGTCTCTGGAGGATTCGGCAAAGCTGGGCATGTTACTGGCCTACCTGACGGTACAGAAGGTAGGGGCTAGGAGCGCAGTTGTGCCGCTCGAGAGGATAGTGGAGAAGAGCAGGGAGCTTAATCTGAACCTTCCGTTCGATGGGAACCCTTAAAAATTCATAAAGGCTAAAAGGTTAGAGAAACTCAAGGTCATCGAGTGCGGAGGTGATCGCGTGGAGATAATCGTTAAGAACTTCAAGCCAAAGGTGACTCGTCCCTTCAAAAGAAAGAACGAGTACTGGATCAAGCTCATACTTCCCGACGGCGAGGAGTATATAATGAAATTCAAAACCCCTCTGGAGGCAGAGGATGCAATCTACGGAATGCTGGACGACCTTCAGGTCTATGGGGGAAAGGTAAAGCTCAAACTTAGAGAGGGAAACGTTATAGAGAAAATTGAAGTTCTGGAGCTTTATAAGCCGTCCGCCAAGGAGCTCGTAGAGGAGTACTTCGGAGGATAAAATCAGGAGAGGCTTTCAATCGCCTCCTCCACCTTCTGGAGTATCTTTTCCTCGTCCAGCGTAAGGACTTCGCGGTCGAGCATTAGGATTTTCCCGTCAACTATAGTCGTCTCGACATCGTTGCCGTTTGCCGAATAGACGATGTGGCTCACAACATCGTTTATCGGTCTTAGATGGGGCTGGTTGAAGTTGAAGATAACTACATCGGCTAGGTAGCCGGGCTTTATAACGCCGGCGTTGAGGCGGAGCGCTTTTGCACCGTTGAGCGTGGCCATCCTGAAGACAGTCTTTGCATCCGCAACCGTCGGGTCAAGGTTATGAACCTTGTGGAGCAGGGCAGCTAACTTCATCTCCTCAACCATGTCGAGGTTGTTGTTGCTCGCACTCCCGTCGGTTCCAAGACCCACATTGACGCCCGCATTTAGAAGCCTCTGCAGTGGCATCACGCCGCTGGCGAGCTTCATGTTGCTGCCGGGGTTGTGGGCAACCGTAACGCCGTTCCTCGCGAGAATCTGTATGTCCCTGCTGTCGAGCCAGACGCCGTGCGCTATTATAACGTCGCTCCCGAGGAAGCCAATCTCATCGAGCAGAACGACGGGGCTCTTCCCGTAGCGCTCCTGAATCTTTCCGAGCTCGGCCATCGTCTCGGCAACGTGGATCGTTATAAGCTTCCCGTGCTCGTCCGCGAGCTTCCTAACTTCCTTCAGCAGAGCTAAGGAACATGTATAGGGCGCGTGGGGCCCGAAGACGAAGTGAACCCTATCGGAGTTGAGGCCCTCGATGGCCTTCATCTCGCGGAGGGCTTCGTTGAGCTCCTTCTCCGTTCGCTCGGGGTCGCCAAGGTCTATCATGCCGTAGCTCAGGTATCCACGAAGGCCGGCCTCAAGGGTTGCTTCAGCCACCGCGTCCATCTGGAAGTACATGTCGAGGAAAGTAGTGGTTCCG
>QMUI01000172.1 GCA_003660485.1 Thermococci archaeon
TCCAAAACTCCGTTCCTGGAATTTCCCTTAGGTTTTCATCGACCTTAACTACCTTAATTTTCTCGACTCTACCCTTTCCCTTGACTTCAACGACTTTATGGCTCAAATACAAAGGTATGTTGAAGTCCTTTAATATCATTATATTCCTAGCCAAGCCCCCGGGATAAGGCATTAGCTCTATAACGGCCTTTACCTTCGCCCCCTCTAGCGAGAACCTCCTCGCCATTATCAATCCGACATCGCCAGAACCTACTATCACTATCTCCTTACCCGGCATTATTCCATAAATGTCCATTAAAGTTTGAGCCTCTCCAGCCGTGTAAATCCCAGCAACCCTGTCCCCAACGATCCCTATTTCAAAAGCATGCCTCTCCCTAGCTCCTGCAGCGTAGATTATCGTTTTCGTTGGAACTTTTTGAACTCCCTGCGGGGATGTAAAGACTACGAACTTCTCTAAGTCAGAATAGTTTATTATTTCAAGGACTCTTGCGGATGTCTTTACTTCAACCCCATCCAGCTTATTCATTAGCCTGTAGGCGAATTCGGGACCTGTAAGTTCTTCTTTGAAGTAGTGAATTCCAAAGCCAGGATGAATACACTGGGGAAGTACCCCACCAAGATAATCATTGTCATCGAGGAGAAGAACCTTCAACCCAAGCTCCTTCGCCCTTATTGCAGCGGCCATTCCAGCGGGGCCTCCCCCGACAACAACAACGTCATACACTTTACTCACCCCTCACGAGAACCTTAACATCCCCAATTCCTATTTCACTCCCCTTACCTTTTAGCGTAACTTCCCATGGAGGAACCCCATACTCTCTGGCAAGTATCTGGATTATCCTGGGCCTACAGAAGGAACCCTGACAGGTTCCAGTTGTTGCTTTGGTTCTAAACTTTACTGAATCTATACTTGGAGTCTTGACCCCTATGAACTTCATCCTCTCTATGGCCTCAAGGATGTCTCCCTCGCTGACCTTGTTACACCTGCACACTATCTTTCCATAGGCAGGATTCTTCTTCACTAGCTCGTTCACCTTATCATAGCTTAGGGCGAAGAAGTGGGTAATCTCCCTTCTGTAGGGGTTCCACTTTTTCTTCTCAACTAACTCAATCCCAAGATCCCTCTGAATTATCTCAGCAACCTCGTAAGCTATTGCTGGGGCGCTCGTTAGGCCAGGAGAGCGGATTCCCGCAACGTTTATGAAGCCCCAAACTTCCTCTTCAGCCTTTATTATGAAATCTCCACCTGTGGGCTCTGGTCTTAAGCCGGCAAATGTTCTTATTACCTTGCTTCTAGGAGGCAGCTGAGGCCAGAGCTTTTTAGCTCCCTCCCAGACCTCTTCAAGCCCCTCCCTCGTCGTTGCAGTATTCTCCTTCTCTTCGGGAGGTAGATCCTGAGCATTCGGCCCTATCATCAAGTGCCCAGAAATCTCAGTCGTAACGACTATTCCCTTGCTTATTGGTGTTGGTGTAGGGAAGAGAACCCTTTTCGGCCCAGGAATTCCCTCATCAAATATCCAATATTCACCTTTCCTGGGATGAATTTCAAAGTAGTCTATGCCAGCCATCCTCGAAATTTCATCAGCGTAAAGGCCGGCGGCATTGATTATTATGTCAGCCTCTATGAAGCCGCTATTGGTCTCTACACCCTTAACCTCCCCATTCTCAACCTTTATCCCTCTAACTTCAGTTTCCAAATGAGTCTTAACCCCGTTAGCTACCGCATTCTCCACGATCGCTATTACAGCGGGAATTGGACCTATCTGTCCAACTATTGGAACCCATAAAGCACCAAGGGCCTCCCTAGTTAATCCAGGCTCAAGCCTAAAGAGCTCATCCCTGTCGACGATCCTCATCTCCGGAACTCCATTTCTAATTCCCCTCTCCAAGAGAACTTCTAGCTCCTTGAAATCTTCATCCTTTAAGGCAACTATCAATGCCCCATTCCAGACATGAGGGATCTCAAGCTCTTTAACCCACTGGTGCCAAAGCCTATTCCCTCTAATGCAGAGCTTGGCCCTCATTGGGTATTTGTCGGGGTCATCATCATAGCCTCCATGGATTATTGCAGTGTTGGCCTTACTTACACCCCAGCCCACATCTGGATTCTTGTCAATTAGATGAACCTCGAGGTTCTCATATTTGCTTAGAACCCTAGCAATGCTCGCTCCAGTGATACCAGCCCCTATTATTGCTACCCTTATTTTCATAATTTCCACCTCAATTTTGACATCTACATCGGCGTTAGATGTTTTAAAGGTTTCTTTAACCTCCAGTCTGGCAAAAAGGCAAGGAAAGAACTTCTTTGGACATTAAAAGAAAGAACATAAAAGAACGTGGCCTAGATGAACATATGTGTTCATTTATTTTGAAGGATTACATTAACTTCCCACTATTTTTGCCCACTCCATTGCCCTTCTTACGGCTTCTTTCCACCCTTTATATAATCTTTCCCTTGTTTCTTCATCCATTTCTGGTTCAAAAACTCTTTCAGCCTTCCAGAGAGCTCTTATTTCATCAAGACTCTCCCAGTAATCAACCGCTAATCCCGCCAAGTATGCTGCACCTAAGGCTGTTGTCTCTTTAACAACTGGTCTTACAACGCGCCTGTTGAGAATGTCAGCCTGGAATTGCATTAAGAAGTCATTTGCTGTCGCTCCACCATCGACACGAAGCTCCTTTATACCAACAAGTTTCTCCATTTCTTCTATGACATCACGTGTTAGATACGCTATAGCTTCGAGCGTCGCTCTGGCAAGGTGCTCCCTTCCCGTTCCGCGGGTTATGCCAATTATCAGACCACGTGCAAACTGATCCCAGTATGGAGCTCCAAGTCCAACAAACGCAGGCACGAAGTAAACCCCCTCATTGCTTTCAAGCTTTCTTGCAAGCTCCTCTGTCTCGGCAACGTGTTTTATAATTTTTATTCCATCACGAAGCCATTGAACAGCTGCACCTGTCACAAAAATGCTCCCCTCAAGAGCATAGGTTATCTTTCCATTGATACCCCAGGCTATAGTTGTGAGCAGATTCTTAGAGTAGCGAACAGTCTTTCCGGTATTAACTAAGATGAAGTTTCCAGTCCCGTAAGTAGCTTTCACTATTCCCGTCTCAAATCCAGCCTGTCCAAACAGAGCTGCCTGCTGATCTCCAGCGTCTCCACTGACTGGAATTTCACGCCCTAAAATCTTTGTGTAACCATAAATCTCACTAGAATTTCGGACTTCGGGCAAAATGTCTAGAGGAATATCAAAAATTTCTAAAAGGTCTTCATCCCACTCAAGCTTTCTAATGTTAAAGAGCATAGTTCTTGAAGCGTTTGAATAATCCGTTACGTGCTCGCCCGTAAGCCTATAGATAAGGAATGTATCAACAGTTCCAAAGTATACTTCTCCCCTTTCTGCCTTTTCTCTTAACCCAGGGA
>QMUI01000173.1 GCA_003660485.1 Thermococci archaeon
AAGGTTTATTGATGAAAAGATAATCTCCCTCCTTTTTATAGTGTTCATTTTATTCCCTGCAACCACTTCGTCACTTTGGAACTTCACAAAAAGTTACACCCTTATCCCCGTCAATAAAGAGGTGACTTTTAATGGAAACCTCTGTCAATACAGAACCGCATGGCTTTACGACTTCCGCGCTAGTATGGTATGTATAATAAGATATAGGTACGGGAACGTGAATATAAAATTAAACCCAAATAATACTCCCATAGAAACCGCAGTAGAAGTTGAGAAGCTAATTTCAAATATCTCTTACGACTATGGAAGATTAAAAAGCGTTATAGCATACATTCAGACACCTCAAGAAACCCTTGGTCGAAAAATTGGCGTTTGCAGTGATTTTGCTATTTTAGCAGCTCAAATCTTGTTAGATAATAATGTATCTCCGGTCTACATAATCCACACAATTTTTAAGGGTGATGAGTCTGGAGGTCACGCTGCCGCCGCCATTGACTACAATGGAACCCTTTGGGTAATAGATTGGGGATCATCCCCAACTCCCTTCCAAAAATTTATAGAAAAAATTAGTAAACTTTGGGAAATTCAGGAGATCCGAGTTTATAAAATAACGAGGGATCAAATACTCCTAGATAGAGTTTATAAGGGCAAATCCGAGTACGACGGGTGGAGATTTATATACTTCCTCACGATCATGTTGGGAGTGCTCCTCATTAAAAGGAGAGAGTGGATATGGCTTTAGGGCTTTGAGAGGTGATGAAAATGAGGAATCCCTTCGAGAAAATGCCTACGGTACTTACCGCTGATGAATTAATAGATAAAGCCTTCAGGCGAGCTGAAAGAGCAGCATCTGCTTTTAAGCCAAGGGGAGATAGAATCAAAAAGGCCAGGCAAAGAGAAGAGCTTAGGATAAGGACGGTTAGCAACGTAATTAGGGATAACCTGAGAAAGGTGTTAGAAAGGACTCCAGGGTTATCTACACTTCCAAAATTTTATCAAGAGCTTGTAGATGTCCTTGTTGATAGAGATACATTCCACAAAGCTATGGCCGGTATAGACTGGGCTATCAGAATGGTTAGAGAGCTTGAGGAGAGGTACGTGGAAAGGATAAGATACTCCAGAGATCCTGAGGAAATGGCTCAACTAAGGAGACAATTCTACGGGAGGGTTGCAAGTATCTTAAGGGATATAGACGACAGGCTAAGGTACTTAAATAAAGCCAGGGAAGTCCTAAAAGACCTTCCAGTAGTTGACTTGGAGGTGCCCACTGTTGTCATTGCCGGACATCCAAATGTGGGGAAATCAACACTACTTAGAGCCCTAACAACGGCAAAACCAGAGATTGCAAGTTACCCCTTCACAACTAAGGGGATAAACGTCGGCCAGTTTGAGGATGGATACTTCAAGTACCAAGTTATAGATACCCCAGGACTCCTGGATAGGCCAATAAGCGAGAGAAATGAAATTGAGAAGCAAGCTATACTTGCCCTAAAATACTTAGGGAAGTTAATAATCTATATCTTTGATCCTAGCGAATACTGCGGTTTCCCTATTGAGGAGCAGGTACATTTGTTTGATGAGATATATAGGGAGTTCGAGGGATTTCCGTTCATAGTCGTTCTCAACAAGGTAGATGTTGCCAATGAAGAGCAAATTAGTAAGGTGGAGGAATTCGTAAGGTCAAAAGGATTGGAACCAATAAAGATCTCAGCTCTGAAAGGTACTGGAATAGAAAAGGTCAGAGATGAAATTATTAAAAGACTTCGACCCCTAGCTCAAGAACTTGCAAAAAGAAAAATTGAGGAAGAATTAAGGAAGTACAGGAGTAGCTTCTGATCCTTCTATCTCCTCTGGAAGGGAGAAGAATGCTACTATCTCCAATATTGCGGCCACAAGCATTATCAAAGCGCCAATTCCAAATACTATTATCAGAATTGCTCCAATGAAGTACAACAAGCCGGAAGTTTTGAACATGTCAACCCCGGTATATTGAGTTATCAGCTCATAGCTCTTCTTCCTAAAGTAAGATCCTATTATCAGGGCAATCCATAAGATTATGAACCCTGCAATTATTGACCCAATAACCGTCATGAGATTTTGAGGCATGAATTCTTTTGGATTTAGGAATGCTGTACCTACGGTAGCAAGCACTATGGCCACAAACACTATCATTCCACCTACTGTGGCAATGAAAGCTTTTAAGAAATCGCTAAATATCCTTTCATCCCCGGTTTCATCACTAATAATTTTCACGGCCAAGAACACAAGTACCAGTCCAGCAATCTCAACAGCAAAGCCAATTTTAGGGATAAGGGGGCCTACTAATCCAAGGATTGATCCTATTCCCCCCATACATCCTTGCGTTATTCATTAATATCACCAGGTTAGGTAGATAAAATACTTTTTATAAGCTTTATTGCATTTCATCATAAATGTCAGTCTATTAATATTAGCCCGTATAAAACGGGTTCATCAAAGTTTAGTGTTACAATTGACGATAGTTCTATACCAATTGCATCAATGCTTGGTCTTACCTTATCAGGCATACTACAAACTCCCATAGCTTCAAAACTGCACTCATCGCACAAGTTGCAATTACCTGGGAACAGAGCTAAGGCATAGTAAAATCCTTTCCTGAAATACTCATGTTCCTTCCCTAGCAACCACAGTAAGACGCTTCGCTTCTCTTCCTCAAACTTTTCTATATTTATCTTGAACTTGATAAGTAACCCTTTCCTATAATATTTTAATAGCTCCTTTGTTTCCCTCCAAGGTGGGGAATGAGGAGGACAACTTGGTCTCTTTCCATACATGGGGCAACTCCTACACTTCCACACGGGTCTTGGAGATACAACAATTTTTTCTACATTTATCTCCCTCTCCCAAACAACCTCCATTTGACACTCTCCCATGAACATTATGCAAGACTTTAAAAGCAATATTTTTGTATCATTAAATGGTGGTTCCCATGATTGAAGTTGGAGAATATAAAGTAAAGGAGGGTCTATACTACACCAGAGACCACGAATGGGCAAAAGTTCTTGAAGATGGAACTGTCTTAGTCGGAATTACTGACTATGCTCAGAAGGAACTTGGGGATCTAGCTTACGTTGAACTTCCAGAAGTGGGAAAAGAAGTGAACCAAGGCGATGTTCTGTGTGAAGTTGAGAGTGTAAAGGCAGTTAGCGAAGTTTATGCACCAGTAAGCGGTGAGGTTATCGAGGTAAACGAAGAGCTCAGTGATAGCCCAGAGAAGATTAATGAAAGCCCCTATGAGGCTTGGATAGCCAAGATAAAGCCAAAGAACTTAGAAGAGGAGTTGAAGGAGCTGATGGATGCAAATGCTTATGCAGAGTACCTAAAAACGCTTTAAAGTATCTTCCCTTCCTTCTTCATTCTC
>QMUI01000174.1 GCA_003660485.1 Thermococci archaeon
AGCCAAGGTAGTCTCTAACTATGTACAACAGGGGAATCGAAGTTCTCATATTGTGTGGTCCTGGCCTTGGCCTAACTGCCCACTTGTAAGCCTTCCTCTCTATATACCATGATGGAGGAGCAGCAAGCCTCTTAAGGTGCCTCTTCGGTCCTTTTCTCGCCATTATCCAGCCCTCCTCTCAATTATTTTCTTCCTCTTCTCATCGTCAAGGTTGAGCTCGATAATCATAACGTTCGAGGGGTGAATTGGGTAGAATACCTCGGTACCGTTGGTCTTCCTTAAGGTTGCACCCTCAACGTAAATCCTGTACCTCTTTAGGTCAACCTCGACAACTTTCCCCTCGTGCCCCTTGAAGTCTCCTCTCATTATCCTGACCTTGTCGCCCACCCTAACTGGAAGGTTCCTAATCTTGTACTTCTCCCTCAGCTCCCTGCTAAGGGGAGCTGACATCATCTTCTGCCTAAGGTGGAGAGGAGCGTTATACAGGAACTTCCTCTGCTTCCTGGGTTGCTTTGAATTTAACCTCATCATGCTCACCTCACACGATTATACTCGCAATGCTACCAATCCTAACCCATCTCTCAGCGGCTTCCCTAGCGACTGGACCTCTAATCTCGGTTCCCCTTGGAACTCCCTCAGGAGTTACAATTACTGCGGCGTTGTCCTCGAACTTAACCCTCATGCCATCGAGTCTCCTGTACTCCTTTCTTTGTCTGATTATTACAGCCCTAACTACCTGGTGCCTCATGTCGGGCCTTCCCTTCTTCACCGTTGCAACGACCATGTCGCCGACTCCAGCTGAAGCAAGCCTTCTCCTAGTTCCGTGGTACTCAACAACACCGATTATCTGGATAACCTTAGCACCACTGTTGTCGGCGACTGTAAGGTAAGCGCCAATTGGAAGGGCCCTAGTTGGCCTTACCGGACTGACACCCCTAGTTGCACCAGCACCCTTCTTTGCCATCTATTGTCACCTCCTCTCCTCCGCCCTCTCTAACACTGCTACGACAACGAAGTGCTTCGTCTTGCTTAAGGGCCTCGTCTCAGCAATCAATACTCTGTCCCCAACCTTTGCGTTGATGCACGGTGGGTTATGAGCGTGAATCCTGCTCCTCCTCAGCTCATATCTCTCGTACTTCTTCAGGTAGTGGTAGTACTGTCTCTCAACGGTGACTGTTTTCCTCGGCTTGTCGCTAACCACGATGCCCTCGAATACCCTACCGTGAATCTTGAGGTGCCCGTGCCAGGGGCACTTGGGATCGTCACACTTCTCAGCGGGAGGTTGAACCTTCAAGCCTATATCTCTCATCATTTTCTCCACCTCTTCTTCAATCTCATCTCAGGTCTGCCCACCAATCTTTCCCCAGGTATTTTAATTTTTGTCCCATCCTCGGTCTCAAATTCAAATATGCAAACGTCCTTGGGAACTCTCCAAACCTTCTCCCCCACTATCACGAGGGTGTTTCTCGTCTCATCGACGACGTAACCCTCAATTCCTACGAACCCAGGATGCGTAGAGCCCACTACCCTAACCTTGAGGCCTATGAGCTCATGCCAGATGATGTTCTTTCTGTTTACTCGACCTCTATGAGATCCTCGGAAAATCCAAGTTCTGCCAATAATTTCTTGATACGGTCCCTGTGATCTCCCTGAAGTTCTATCCTTCCGTTCTTTGCCGTTCCTCCGCATGCCAGCTTCGCCTTCAGCTTCTTTGCAATTTCCTCAAGGTCGAACTCCTTCTCATCTATGCCCTCTATAATAGTCTTGATCTTTCCGTACCTTGCCCTCTCAGTGTACACTCGGATTCTCTGTTGCTCCTTAAGGACTTCCTTAAAGAGCATCTCATCCAGTGGGTTTACTATCCTCGGCACCAAACACCACCTTCACTTTTTGCGCATTTCCCTAAGTTTCTCCCTCTTTATGGTAAGGAGGCGGGCAATATCCCTTCTCAAATTCCTAATAACCATCGGGTTTTCAAGAGAGGTACCCATGGTGAGCATTCCCCTCTCCTTAGCGAGCTGAAGCCTTAACTCCCTAATTTTAGCATCTATTTCCTCTATACTCATCTCCCTGATTTCACTGGGCTTCACTCTCAGTCACCTCCTCCTCTACAGGCTTCTCGAGGATCTCGATTTCGTCCGGAAGCCTAGCATTTGGAGGCATTATTGCGACCTTGACGCCAATCACACCGAGCTTGAGCAATGCCTGAGCGTAGCCTTTGCTAACCAGAGTTTCAGCTGGATTTCCAACCTTTGCGAGGTAGCCCTGGTAGAACCTAACGCTCTTAGCTCTCTCGCCGGTGAGCTTTCCGCTGAGTCTTATCTCAACTCCTCTAGCCCCATTGTTCATTATCGCTCTCATTGCAGCGTAGGCAGCCCTACTGAAGTGGATACCTCTTTCAAGTGCCTGAGCGAGCCTTACCGCCTGAACCTTAGCGTTGAGGTAGGGATTCTTGATTTCCTCGACTTCAATCTGTGGGTTCTCGAGGCCAAACTGGGTCTCAAGTATCCTAGTGAGTTGCCTTATTCTCCTTCCACCCCTTCCAATGACGTAACCTGGATTTGCAGCGAATATTATCACCTTGGTCCCAAGGGGGGTCTTCTTTATATCAAGTCCCCCGTAACCTGCCCTTCTTAGTTCCTTCTCAAGGAATTCATCGATGAGCATTTCCTTAACGGCCTCGCGGATGAAGTACCTCTCAATTGCCATGAGCTCACCTCCTAATCTCTTCAACAACAACCTCTATGTGGGTCGTCTGCTCGTTAAACGGTGTGGCCCTTCCAAAAGCCCTCGGGTACCATCCCCTGAGCACGGGCCCCTTGTGAGCTGCTATGTGGATTATCCTCAGCTTGTCAGGATCAAGACCCTTCTGCTCCGCGTTGTTCTTTGCGTTGAGGAGGATCTTCTTTATTGCCTTGGCGACCTTAACTGGATACCTTCCTGGGCCGAAGCCCTTTCCTGGCTTGTGACCCTGGCTGTCATTGTACCTCCTCAGCGGAACGGGCCTCTTTAGGGCAATCACCTCATCAAGGTACCTCAGGGCGTCGTTTAGCATCATTCCCCTGAGCTCCCTGCAGACTTCAACGGCAAGCTTTGGTGATATCCTAAGGTCTCTACCGCTTGCCCTCGCCATTCTCTCGGGGTCATAATTTTGGAAAGAGTAGCCAAAGCGCTTTGCCATTTAAACCACCTCACTTGACAGCAACGAACATTGATGACCTCGTAGCACCGATACCGGGTGCTCCGTGCTGTACCCTCTTCCTCGTTGGGGCGAACTCTCCAAGGTAATGCCCTATCATCTCTGGCTTGATCTCCACTGGAACGAACTCCTTACCGTTGTGGACGTAGATCGTCATCCCAACCATTTCTGGAAGGATTA
>QMUI01000175.1 GCA_003660485.1 Thermococci archaeon
CCCGGGGTGTCAGGATGTAGAACTCGTGGTCATTGAGCTTGAATCTCTTGTTTTTGCCCCTGATCTTCAGAAGGTGCTTCCTGTCGTAGGTTATCAGGAACTCGGCTTTTGCGTTATACACAAAGGTTCCCGGGAATGTTAAAATTATAAGTGAGGGGAAGCAAACTTTGTAAAGATTAATGTGAATGTACTAACTGATGAACGTTAGTAATAGAGCAATTTCAGGAGCTCTATCTGACTTTGAGTTATCTTTAAGCAGAAACTTTGGTTTAACGTTGAGAAAGTATCAAAGAGTAATTTCTGAGGCCGTTTTAGAACATGCGTTTATACATGAAGATGGCATCAAACTAAACATTATTACAATGCCAACTGGGAGCGGAAAGACCTTTATTGAAATGGCGATAGCGTACTTCATTGTAAAGCTTCTGGGAGGAAAAGTACTTGTCTTAGAGCCAACAAGATTACTGTGTGACCAGATGAAGAAAATATGGAGTGGAATTTTTGAGGATATAGCAAAGGGATACGAAGGAAGATGTGAGGCTTTTCAAAGACGCCTTCCGTGGTTATAACAACTCCCCAAACCGCATTGAAGTGCGTAGAGACGTTGAAGGATTATAAGTTCGTGATAATTGACGAGGTTCATCATGCATTTGGGAACAAATTCTATGTGGAATTAATAACAAAACTCAGGCCAGAATTTTTGTTTGGGTTCTCAGCATTAATACCTAAGCGCAAAAAGTTTAGAATTCCTCAGGAATTCGTCATCAATGTAGGTGAGCCAAAGTACTATGAATATGACTATGCAAAGCTCGTAGAAATAGATAGGGAGTTTAAGCTTCCAAACGTTATCCTTGATATGTTTGATTCGGAGTTTAATGAAGCCGAAAAGGAATTATACGAGAGATTGCTTTTTGAAGACATTGATGGAAGAACCAGATATCACTTAGAGAAAGCCCTGGCGAGCTATGGCATAAAAGCTTTTCTTGAAAGCTATGAGAATGTTTTGAGGAAAGGAAATGTCACAGACATCTTGGAGGGAATACATCAGATTAGAGGTTTATCTCATAAAGCAAGGACAGTTCTAGAAGTTCTGGAGGCATATGATGTTCAAAATTCTCCAGAGCTATGGCCAATTTTAATCTTCACTTCGAGAAAAGTTACTGCGAAGGAGATAGAAAAGGCCATTAGAAGCAACTTTAACTTAAGAGTTGCTGTAATAACGGGCGATACATCAAAAGAGGACAGACTCAGAATAATTAGCAGGGCCAAACGTGGAATTTTCCAAATTCTTGTTTTAACAATTGTTGGAGAGGAGGGATTAGATGTACCCACTGCAGGATTGCTCATAATGACAGACATCAGGAGCAAGAGTGAAACGGCATTTTACCAGAGATTGGGGAGGTTGATAAGGCCAAGTCAAAGGACTGTTAAGTATCTTGCTGTTACCCTTACCCCAGGAACAAGAGAGTACAATGACCTTGAAATTGTGCTAGAGAAGTTGAAAAAGGAAGGCGTTGATATAGATTCAATTTTTCAGAGGAGATTGGAGGATATATTAGAAAAAGGGCTTAGCAAAACAATCTACGAGAGAATTGAAAGTGTTTATGAGAAAAGGGGAAGTCTGTGTCTTTTTGTGAAATTATTGCTGGAGATGAAATTAGCGCTCCTGAAGACTGCCTGAAAACTGTAGTTAAACATCTGATGGCCGACAAGCATATTAGGGAATATTTAGGAGAATATTTAGAAGCGTTCCGCGCTTTGATGGCTCCATTTATAGAGAGAAAACTTAATCTCGAAACAATTCTCCTCTTTCTTTTATCATTCTCTCCAAATGAACTTAGGGATATCTACAGCAGTAGCATTTACTGGGCGTTAGCCAGGGTTCCATTTAGAAGGGACATAAAATTTAAGATTGAGGGATATTATGCTCTTTTAGGGTCCTATGTACTTACAGCGGAGAATATAAGAAGGGAAAGAAGAAAGAAGAGAAATTCTGTGCCTCCCAATTTATATAATATTCCGAAATATTTGTTGCATGAGAAGTTGTACACATTGCATTCAAACATCATAAAAAGGGCAACTCAAATGCTTTTCATTGAAGAATTATCTCAATTGCTGTCCACAAACAAGGTAAACAAATGTTTAGACACTAAGGTTTTGAATTGTTTTCTGCAGAAACTGTCCAGATCCCAGGAGATTTTAGTGTTTCTATATTCAAGGTCTTTAAATAGACGCATGCTCCCAAGGTTAAATCCCTTCAGCAAGAATGGAGGCAAAGGAGGATCCATAGAAATTCGATATTTCATCCAGGGGCCTCTTAGCCATATCTTAAGCGCTTATATTCCAACAAAATATGGAGGATGCTACAAAGGTTATGGATCCCAAATCATGAACATCAACGTGTATGGAGTAAACGTTCATCTAGAAATCATCCTTAAAAAGATATAAACCAGAATTGTCCAATAACTTCATTTGGAGGTGTCATTGTTGAGCAAGGTTATCACCATAGAAGTTCCAGATTGGGTGGATGAAAAAAAGTTAAAGGAGGTAATAAACAGGGCATTAGCTGAGATTTCACCAAAGGTTATGTCAATAGATAAACTAAGGGAGATGCTTGGGATAACAGAAGATGAGTTAGAGGATGAAATATTACAGGACTTTTATGTGAGGAATAAGGAAAAGGAGAGGATTAAATGGTTGTATTAGATACGAGCATCGTTATTGAAAGGGTGAAAAATAGGCAAGAGATCAGTGAAAATATAACGGTGTTACCTTTGTCGAATATCCTGGAATTGTCAGATACAAAAGATTCTATGGAAATGTCTTGTTTCCTACGTTTGAGGATATTCTACTCGCTCATACTATCCAGATATCACTTCTAAAGATTGGGAAACCAAAGTCATTCGCTGATTTGCTAATAGCGTCAATCTGCATTAATAATGGAGAAGAATTAGTAACAAGGGATAGCGACTTCTTAGATATCGCAAAAGTTTCCGACCTAAAACTTAAATTCATCCCCTAAATTTACTCCCTCGTCCAGTAGTGCTCCTTCCCTGGGAACTTACCCTCCTTAACTTCCCGCTTAAACTCGCTTATTGCCTTGAGTATCTCCTCCTTTAAGTTTGCATACCTCTTCGCGAACGGTGGTGAAAAATCTATTAAGCCGAGGACGTCGTGCCAGACTAAAACTTGACCATCAACCCAGGGACCAGCTCCAATGCCAATGGTCGGTATTGAAACCTCTTCAGTAACCATCTTAGCAACATCCGCATAGACGAACTCCAGAACTACCGCGAAGGCCCCTGCCCTCTCCAAAGCCTTTGCATCCCTTATTATCTCCTCAACCTCTTCATCAGTGCCACCCATTATCCTGTAGCC